>CAYFRV010000112.1:0-8369 GCA_964345495.1 uncultured Bacteroidales bacterium
TTATAATACTTTAACAAAATTTCTGCAGCAGATTTATTTGTGGCAAGCGGTATGTTCCAGACATCGCAAAGTCGCATTAGTGTTGCTATATCAGGATCGTGCGGATGTTTACCCAAAGGATCTCTGAAGAAAAAAACCATATCAATCTTTCCATTTGCCACCATTGCACCTATTTCTGCATCGCCTCCCATCGGCCCGCTGTTGTAGCGGGTCACGTTTGTTAATCCGGTTTCTGTTACTTTTTTACCGGTGGTACCGGTTGCGTGTAAACTATGCTCCTTCAGTAGATCATGATTGTCCATTACAAACTTTACTATATCTGCTTTTTTTCCATCGTGTGCTATTATTGCTATATTACTCATAACGTGTGATTTTCTGTTTTCTTGCAATTTATTATAATTCTGTCATTCCTTCAATACCTTTATGGAATTTTTATGTTAATTATCTGAGTCATCCTTTTTGTACTCAGAAATAATGTCATACAAACAGCCTATATTAATGTTTTTAGCATGTTGGCTTTATTGAAAAAATGATTCATGATAATTATTTTAATTTGAGTAGTTTATTTCAAAGGTTTGTGATCGAACCATTTCTTTTCTTAATTCACCAAGTCCGCAAGTATAAAAGGATAACGAAATATCAAATACTAGGGGAATTCGGGGAATAATTTCTTTTGTTCTTTTACTTCATTAATCGTTTTAATCATATCTTTGTCTAAGATTTCAAACAAAAAATTTAAAAATATGAAGCTTAATCTCACAAAATCGTTATTAACAGTATTTATTCTAAGCCTGTTCTCTTTTAATGCACTGCAGGCTAAAGATGATGCGCGCTTATTAAGATTTCCCGACATCAACGATGACCTAATTGCATTCGTTTATGCAGGAGATATCTGGACTGTAGATGCAGATGGTGGTGAAGCCCGCCGCCTTACCTCACACAAAGGGCTGGAGTTGTTTCCAAAAATTTCACCAGACGGAAAATGGATAGCCTTCTCAGCTGAGTATTCGGGCTCAAGACAAGTTTACGTCATGCCTGCCAAAGGCGGAAAACCCAAACAACTCACTTATTACAATGATGTCGGTTCGATGCCTCCACGTGGGGGTTGGGATTACGTTGTATTAGACTGGACACCAGACAGTAAAAACGTGCTTTTTCGAGCTAATCGCACTCCATACGGACAAAGAAACGGAAAGTATTTTAAAGTGAATATTGAAGGTGGCAAAGAAAAACCTCTCCCCATACCTGAAGGCGGTTTTGGCGTGTTTTCCCCCGATGCAAGCAAGATGGCCTATGCACCTATCAGCAGAGAATTCCGGTCATGGAAACGTTATAAAGGCGGACGCGCGTCAGACATCTGGATATATGATTTGGAGAATATTGATTCATGGAAAATAACCGACTTTGAAGGTACGGATCAAATCCCTGTTTGGGAAGAGAATAAAATCTACTTTGCCTCTGACAGAGATCTTACACTAAATATTTTTAGCTACAATACCGAAACCGAAGAAACAGAGCAGGTTACAGATCATTCTCAATACGATGTCATGTGGCCTTCAGGTCAAAATGGCCAATTAGTTTATGAAAACGGCGGTTATATTTATAAGCTTGATCTATCAGATGAGACTACAAGTAAGGTTTCTGTAGATATTAATTTTGACAACCCAAACACTTTACCTTATTATAAAAATGTAAAAGAAGATATTCATAGTTTTGCTATTTCACCGGCAGGGAAACGCGCATTATTTGATGCACGTGGCGACATATTCTCTGTCCCTGCTGAAAAAGGAAGAATTGAAAATTTAACGAAATCTCAGGGCGTAAGGGAAATTTATCCTGCATGGTCTCCCGACGACAAGTGGGTAGCTTATAGTTCAGATGTTTCAGGTGAATATGAATTGTACCTGAAACCGAATAAAGATGACGCTAAACCAGTCCAGCTTACTGAAAACTCTTCAGCATGGAAATACCAGCCAGTTTGGTCACCAAACAGTAAGTATCTTGTATACTCAGACCGTACTTTAAATCTTAAAGTACTTAATGTAGATACTAAGGAAGAAGAAGTAATTACAAACGCTAACACTTCTGAGCTCCGACATTATCGCTTTTCTCCTGATTCCAGATGGATTACCTACACAAAGAACAGTGATAATAACCAAAAGGCTGTTTGGGTGTATAATGTCGAAAATGGCAATAAGCACAAATTGAGCAGCGACAAGTATAATGATATGTCGCCTGTATTTTCAAAAGACGGCAATTACATATTTTTCCTATCTAACCGGGATTTCAATCTGGAGTTTTCTGATTTTGAATTTAGCTACTTATACACTGATGCTACGCGGATATATGCAATGGCTTTAAACAAGAAAGCTCCTGCTCTGTTCAAAGAAAATATAGGAGAGAGCAAAAAAGGCGGAGAAGATGAAGATAAGAAAAACAAGGATGAAGTAACTGTTTCTATTGATCCCGAAGGCATATCGAATCGTGTAATGGCTTTTCCGTTAAATACCGGTGAATATAGGAACCTGATACCCATCGAAGGCAGCCTGCTCTATATAACTAAAGATGGACTTCATGAATATAATATTGAAAAAGAAGAAGATCAGGTTATTCTCTCCGACGCGTCTCATGCGAAACTATCCGCCGAGGGCAATAAAGTTCTGTATAAGGCAGGAAAAAAATATGGCATTGTTGACATAGCACCCAAGCAAAAAGCGGGTGACGGGGAATTAAACCTGGAAAAAATGGAGATGAAAATTCAGCCGCGAAAAGAGTGGAATCAAATTTTTACTGACGGATGGAGAATTTTCAGAGATTATTTTTACGTCGAAAACATGCATGGGGTTGACTGGGAAGCTATTCATGATAAGTATGAAAAACTGCTGCCTCATGTGAGTCATCGTGCTGATCTGGACTATCTATTGAGCGAAATGGTTGCAGAATCGAATGCTGGCCACTCTTATGTAAATTATGGTGATTTCGAACGTGTTGATCGCATAGACAATGGACTTTTAGGTGCAAGATTAAAGGCTGATCCCGAATCAGGCCGATTCATTATATCCAAAATTTTTGAAGGAGAAAACTGGAATAAAGAACGCCGTTCTCCTCTAACTGTCCAAGGCGTTAATGTTAACGAGGGAGATTACCTGATCAGTATTAACGGTGAAGAAGTTACCACAGGTGAAAATCCATATAAATACCTGGAAAATGAAGCAGAAGAACTGGTTGAAATAACAGTGAATAATGAACCTACTAAAAATGGCGCCAGTACTTATACGATAAAACCTTTAAAGAGTGAATTATCCTTGTTGTATCTTGACTGGGTACAATCACGCAGGGAAAAAGTCGAAAAAATGTCCGATGGTAAAATTGGTTACATTCATGTTCCTAACACATCAATAGAAGGTAACCGTGAATTGTTTAAAGGAATGTATGCCTATCATGATAAAGAGGCATTGATCATTGACGACCGCTACAACGGCGGGGGTTTCATTCCGGATGTTATGACTGATCTTCTGGATCGTGAAACTTTGGCGTATTGGCACAGGAAAGGTTTAGATCCCATGAAAACTCCGGCAGTAGCTCACGACGGACCTAAAGCCATGCTCATAAACCACTATTCTTCTTCTGGTGGAGATGCTTTCCCCTATTTCTTCAGAAAGAAAGGTTTGGGTAAAATTATAGGCACACGCACATGGGGCGGCTTAGTAGGTATTTCCGGAAATGCATCTTTGGTTGATGGCGGATACATCGCTGTTCCAAGATTCGGAATATTTAATGAAGATGGAGAATGGATCATAGAAGGAGAAGGTGTGCATCCGGATATCAAAGTTGTCGACAAACCCCATCTTGTTACAAAAGGGCAAGATCCGTCACTTGAAAAAGCTGTAGAAGTGTTAATGAAACAATTAGAGGAAAATCCGGTTGAGGAAGTTACACCTCCTGAAAATCCTGACCGCTCAGAATGGATAGAAAAAGAAATAGAGTAACAACCAGTTAACATCAAAAAACAAAAAAACCGGGACATCTATCCCGGTTTTTTAAACAAATCATCGACAAATCTAACCTGATAACATTTAAACTTCAACTATATTATTCAACAGGATTAAAAGCTAATTTTCCAACAGAATTTCTTCAATATTCTTTTTGAACATTTGTCTTGTTTCTTCCTTTGACTGACCTATCCCGGTTGCTTTACTCGGTTTTCCGTCTGTAGGAATATAAAGAAATGTTGGAATACTTTTTACGCCAAATACAGAAGCAAGTTTCTTATCCTTCTCTATATCAACTTTATATACATTTATTTGTCCTTTATACTCCTTAGCCAAATCTTCTAATATAGGAGAGGTAATCCTGCATGGAGCACACCAGTCCGCGTAAAAATCTACGATAGCTGGTTTATCACCCTTATAATTCCAGGTGTCATTCTTTTCGAAGTCCATAATCTTCTCTTTAAATTGCTCCTCATTAATGGTAATGGCTGCTTTATCACCGTCTCCATTTTCCTTCGGAGCTTTTTGATCTTCTGCAACACTATTTTTCACTTCCGTGGTCTCAGCTGTATTGCTATTTCCCGTATCCTTACAAGCATACATAAATACAGGCGAAAGCAACATTATGACTAAAATAATCCTCTTCATGGTTTTACTTTTTTATTGTTTAAAATTAATTGGTTTCACTGTTTGCTGTCTTAAGCGCTTTTTTCTTTTTTTGGTCATCAATTAAACTCCCCAGGACAAAACCCAGAATACCTCCATATATTGATGAATTATACCACACAGACGTAATCGGGCAGGAACCTGTATTACAGCCAATATAATTCCAATAGAGGTAACCGCCTATGAGGCCGGGGACGATAAATATCAAACTCCATTTGTGTTTTTTTATAAACTTTTTCATACCTATTTTTTACCATTTATGTTAACAATGAACACACTTAAATGTTTAAATAGCTACAAATATAAATATTTAAATTTGATATACCATGATCAAATTTATAATTGATAGTCAGGCATTAAAAAACAATCTATATTTTTTAAAATTTAACCTATCTTTTTGATATATGATTCGTATAATTTTTTAGTGTTATGACAGATGTTATAAAATATATCATTCTGGGAAGTTATTACATATCTGGAGTTTCGAAATATAGTATATTTGTAATTCAAAGATAACAGGATTTATGAAGAAGATTATTACTACAGCGTTACTGAGTGTTTACATTATAATATTATTTGGAAGTTTTACATCCCCGGTTTCAAATAAAGGTCCACTTAACAATGAAAACGACCACATCGGAATGATGCTGCCTATTGAATCAACCTGGGTGGACAGCGTTTTTAACACATTAAGCCTAAAAGAACGAATTGGTCAGTTGTTCATGGTTTCTGCCTATTCTAATAAAGGACAGGAACACCATCAAAAAATAATGCAATTAATTAAAGACTATAATATCGGAGGATTAATATTTTTTCAGGGCACTCCGGGGAAGCAGGTAAGACGTACGAATATCTACCAAAACTATTCTGAAGTTCCACTGATGATCGGAATGGATGCCGAATGGGGACTTGGTATGCGATTAGACAGCTCGATCACTTATCCCAGACAAATGGCGCTTGGAGCAATACAAAATGATTCCCTGATCTACAAAATGGGATTAGATATTGGCGAGCAATTAAGGAGAATGGGAGTGCACATCAACTTTGCTCCGGTGGTGGATATCAATAACAATCCGGCTAATCCTGTCATTGGAAGCAGATCATTTGGAGAAAATAAAGAAAATGTGGCCCACAAAGGCATTGCATACATGAACGGACTGCAGGACCAAAGAATTCTGGCAGTAGCCAAACATTTCCCCGGACACGGCGATACCGATACAGATTCTCATAAAGCTTTACCAGTAATTGAACACGACTCGCTAAGGATGGATTCCATTGAATTGTTTCCTTTTAAACGATTAATAAACAATGGCGTGGGCGGAATAATGACAGCTCATCTGAACATCCCCTCCTTAATCAAAGAACCTAACAGGCCTGCAACGCTATCGGAGAACGTAGTAACTAATTTACTGCGTAAATCCTTTTCATTTAATGGGTTAGTTTTCACTGATGCCCTGAATATGCACGGAGTAACCAATCATTTTGACCCCGGTGAAATTGAATATGAAGCTCTAAAAGCCGGAAATGATGTTTTATTATATCCCCGCGATATTCCAACAGCGATTTCTTATATAAGAAAACAAGTAAGGAGAGGAAATTTAAGTAAAGAAACAATAAATGAAAGCTGTCGGAGGATTCTTGCATTTAAATACTGGGCAGGTATGGATGACTATTCTTCTCAAATAAAGCAACAAAAGGAAGTTGTGCCTTCCGATAGTCTGAATAAAGATATTAATAAGCCTGAATATAATGCTCTGATACAACAACTAAGAGAATCTTCGCTTGTTATGCTCAATAATAAAAACGACAGGCTTCCTGTGAAAAATCTTAAAGATACACGTATTGCCGGATTGGTTCTTGGAAGCAACGGGAAAAGTCCATTTTTAGAAACTTTAGATAGATACAAGAAGGTAGATCACTTCGTGAAAAATAATGAACGTTTTAACCAGAGAATGATTGAAACGTTATCCCAATATGAGCTGGTTTTGGCAGGAATCACAGGCACTCACCAAAGCAGATCTAATAACTATGGACTGAAGCCCGGATATTACACATTTCTGGACAGCCTTTCTTCCATCACAAATGTAGCTTTGGTACATTTTGCCAACCCTTATGGACTATCCTTACTACCAGAAAAAAATAATTTTGCCGGCCTGGTTGTTGGATTTAACGATGACTCCTTAACACAGCACGTTGCTGCACAGACGCTTTTTGGAGGCAATACAATAACCGGCAAACTACCAGTTAGTGTAGAAAATCGATATCAAGAAAGCGAAGGAATAAGTGTAAACAATAAAATTCGTTTGAATTACGGATTACCGGAATCTGTAGGAATGTCCTCCCGGAAACTTAAAAAAGTGGATTCCCTGTTACAGGCAGCTGTTGACTCAATGGCAACACCCGGAGGCCAGATAGTTGTTGCGCGTAACGGAAAAGTAGTATACAATAAAGCTTTCGGACATCATACCTATTTAAAACGAAATCGGGTGAAATGGCACAATGTCTATGATATTGCCTCATTAACGAAGATATCTGCAACCTTACCAACTTTAATGAAATATTCAGAAACGGGAAAAATAAGTATAGATAGCAGTCTAAAAAAATACCTCCCCCATTTAGACACAACAAATAAAGGAGATATTATTCTGAAAGACATTTTGACCCATCAGGCGAAACTGAAAAGCTGGATTCCTTTCTACCAGTCTACACTTGAACCTTTAACACCCGATAAAAATTTACTGAACAATAACTTTAACCGGGAATATCCATATAAACTAGGGAATGGCTCATACATGATTAAGAACTTTAAATTCAAAGATGGAATTTTTTCACATAATGAGCATGGAAATTATGATATCGAAGTCGCCAGCGGGCTGTTTATGAACAATACATTTGTTGATACGATCTATAAACGAATCGACAATTCGGATCTTCGTGATGAGAAAGAATACAAATACAGCGACCTTGGTTATTACTATTTCTACCGTTTAATTGAACGAATGAGCAAAGAGCCTTTTGAAAGCCTGGTTAATAAAGAGCTTTATGAACCCATAGGAATGAATCGAACGGGTTTTCTACCTTTGAATTTGTTTCCGGAAAACGAAATTGTTCCGACAGAAAATGATATGGTTTTCAGGAAACAACTATTACAGGGCCATGTTCACGACCCGGGAGCAGCAATGCTGGGAGGAGTATGTGGACATGCCGGCGTGTTTTCTAATGCAAATGACTTGGCAAAAATGATGCAGATGTTTTTAAACGAAGGAAGTTACGGAGGAAAAAAATATTTTTCAAAAGAAACCATTGAAACATTTACAGAAGCACCATTCAAAGAAAAAAATGACAACAGGCGTGCGATTGGATTTGATAAACCGGTGACTGAGGAAAATGAACCCGGTCCCACGTATAATGGGATTTCATTCGAAAGCTTTGGACATACGGGGTTCACCGGCGCTATCGCCTGGGCAGATCCCGAGGAAAACCTGATTTACATTTTTCTGTCAAACCGAATCCATCCCGATCAGGATAACCTAAAATTAATAAAAGACGATGTGCGAACTAACATACAGAAGACTATATATGAGGCAATTGAATAGGAGTTTATTTGTTTCACCGGCAACTGTTTCTTTCTGCTAATAGCTAATAGCCAAAAGCTAACAGCTTACTCATTAGAAAATTGATGGCAATTTTAAAATTTACCTCTACTTCTGA
>CAYFRV010000113.1:0-8334 GCA_964345495.1 uncultured Bacteroidales bacterium
ATTCACTGTAATAGTAACCGGATCGCCAAAAATAGTAGTGGTAGAAGAAGTAGGCCCGCCATCTGAACCATCTGTATCTTCAGTAACCTCGGTTATGGTATAAGTCGTTGTAGCTCCCGGTGTAACATCAAAAGTTATGGGACTGGATGAACCGGGATAGGTGGAAATAGAACTCCCATCATCTACATCAATTTCAAAATCAGCTTTACCCGTCACTTCAACACGCAGTGTCACTGTTGACCCATCACATATAGCCGTATCTGATGAAAGGAATCCAGCCGTAGGCAATGGGTCCGATTCCGTTGTACCCAGGGTAAAATAATGATTCCCATCCAAATTTAGTTTATTATCAGAAGTAATCGTACCATCATTGATCCCGTTATCTACAACGGTTGCAGGATCAACAATTTCCCAGCGGGTATTAGCCGTAATCCATTCCACCATTTTCAAATTATTAGGCCGATCATCTGTTTCAGCAGGCAGTATACTATATTCATCCCAGCGTATTTGGTTCTGTGCCGTGCCGCTTGCAGGCCCGTTGATACGCCAGTACTCGTTCCCGCTTACCCGGGATAATGTGGATTCATATTGATTGGTATCCAGAGTAGCATGATTATCTGGGTTTTCATCGTAGTATTGGGCTTCCCAATAGCCAGATACAGTGGTGTTAGTGATAACAGGTTTTCCATAACGGCTGTTATCTCCAACAGGAAAAGTAAAGCTGACACCGCTCTGCAGATTCTTTGCCATAGGCCCGTCTATATATTGGCTTTCGCTGTTTCCGCTGACAGTAGCCAGCTGATTGGTCATTGTAAGGATATTTGCCGGAGTAGTAGTAAGGACTCCATTGGTAAAAGTTAAATCACCGTCCATATCCAACGGCCCATTAAGTTTAACACCTGCAGTGTTATTGATCTCCAAATGATGGAAGTTATTGGTTCCGGTAAAATCTCCTGTAATGGTCTGATTTGATGTTCCGTTCATGATAATCTTCGATGTTCCGGCTCCGGCATCAAAACTTCCCTGGGTAAACACGATATTGCTGTCAATCGTAATTGTACGATCATGTTCATTGATAATTTTAAGATTTGTGTCGTCCCCATCAATAGTTACTAAACCATATACTTCAAAATCGAGATTAGGTAATCTTCTCTCACCGGTTCCTGAAAAAAGAAGATTATTGACATTGGTTATTTCGCTCAATACATCATAGCTGTCCGGACCTGCAAATTCAATGGTTCCTCCATCAGGACTAAAAAATTGTTCATATACACCGGCTGGAAGATTTCCTCTTTCCAGTCTGAGTTTTCCAGTCCCTTCAACTGTCCCAATTCTGTGTCCAAATGTGGTACCCACATCGACCACACCTGTATCCTCTATAACGGTTTTATAACCTACAAGATAATTCGAACTTAAGTAAACACTATCCTGCACAATAGCAATAGCTCCTTTAGGTCCACCCGGAATATCCTCTTCCCAGGTGGCATTGTCAAACCAATCACCATTTTGGGCAGAGTGATATATAGGTACCGAATCAGGTATGGCCCCGTTGAAATTCAATCCATCTACACCTGCAGTATAATCTCCGGATATACCAGCCTGATCAACATTGCTAAAATTAAAGTTCATCCTGTTATTATTCTGATCAAAGGAAGCATTGTCATATTTATTCCACTCTTTACTATTACTTAATAACCTAGCTGTTATATAATCTGTTATATCATAAGGACTTGTAACAGAAACATCTTCATCATCATATTCCATAAACATATCAGCGGAAAATCCTGAAATTGATTGAGCATCCACCACCCAGTGATATTGAAGTACATTATCAGCATCGGTAATTTCGGGATCAGGATTTTCTTCATCCTCAATTATACCCGGGTGCATTTCGTTGGCTGCTTTTATTCTTACAGAACCTCCGGCATCCTTTTGATCAATAGTTAATTCAACAGGAGTATATTTTCCTGCGGAACCAATAGGATAAGTAAAAGTAGTAGTGCTTGTAATTTCCGGGAATGACTTTTTTATACCTGCATCGGTGAAGGAAATATTGGTCTGGACCATATTCTGTTCAGAAAAAGCATTTGTTTCTGTTATGGTGGCACCTTCATTTAACACGAGCAAGTTTTTCCCGATATCAAGCACACCTCTCTTCATCTGCAAATCGTTATCAATTGAAATGGTATTCCCCTCGGGTACATAAATCCCGTAGGCATTATCAACAGAAAGCCTTCCGAATGTACCAGTTCCCTGCAAATTTTGTTGAACATTGCCATTAAACAGAATTCCTTCTCCGGTACCTCCGTAATTATGCGTGATATTCATCCATACATCGCCTTTTGCATTAAGCGTATTTCCTCCATCTGAAAGAGAGCCTGATTCAAGCCGCAATTCGTTATTTACTGTAATATCAGAATTGAGGGTTAAAGTATTGGAGGAATTCTTTGTCAGGTTATAGAACTGTGGATTACCAGTAATTTGTTGGGCTACTGTTCCACTAAAATAGGTCGTATTCTGATTGGATGTAAAAGTTCCATTGGAGTATAAATCTCCATAAAGCGTGAGGTCTAATCCATTTGCGTCAAAGGCGGTTCCGTTAGAAATCGTAAGTGTATCTGCTGTGAGGGTTACAGTTTGAAGTGTGACTTTAGGATCCTGGCTACTCGCATTATTTACTTCCACATTTTTGAGTGGTTGATTACTGAAAAGTATAAAATTCTGGTTAGATACAGTCTCATTGGAGCCAAAGACAATAGAAGAACCTTCCCCCAGGCTTACCTCTGAAGCATCCAGGTTGATATAGAATGCCGGAGCAGTTGGGTTGTTTACATGGTTCGCTATAGATATTGTTGCACCATCAACCTGTTCAAAATACGATCCACTGTTCACGAGCTCAAATATTCCCCTTGAAGTTGCACCCCCCTGATCAGCATTTGTTCCAAGCACCACGTTACTATTGGCATGATGTTGTATGAAGCTTAAAATTCCTCCCTCTGTTACCGTATTTCGCCTAATTTGGGAACCTACATAAAAATCAGCCTGGTAAATATCTATTTGAGCATTACCTGAAGCTGTATATTCAATGTAGTTATTTGTTCCCTGATTAATTAACCAATTAGAGGCATAGCTCGCTTCGATTGCACCATCCAGTAATAACCCAGTATTGCTACCGGAAGTTCTTAAGGTAGCGCCATGTTTTGCATGGAGGGTTGTTTGAGATGGAATATAGAAATCCGATCCCCCTGAGGTTAAGGTAACATTAATTCCACCATCCTGCAGCATGAGTCGTCCTCCGATAAGTTCGAGCGCTTTGGGAGTTCCATTAGTAGGCCCATTGATACTAAAATTACTCATTGAAACTGATGGATCTCCGGGATCGCGATAAATTCTGAAATCCGTTCCGGATTGCTTATTCATCTCCAAACGATATATTTCGACAGGCATATCATCCAGGTTAGACATCTCTGCATCATTTCCACCAAAAAGCTCGAGGATAACATTGTTTCCTCCGCTATTATCCGTAAAAAGATCAAAACGATTGCCCTGATCAAGTTCAATATTGCCTGCAACTCTTAATTTATGTTCTAAACCATTAGTTGTTGAATTATCGATACTTACCTCGGAATCTCCATCACTGGTAAGTCTAAAATCACTATTCACGGTCATTGTATGAGCTACATCATCAGGAAACTGAAGAATGCCTTCTCGGTAATTTCCAAGTCGGAAATCTCCATTTACAGTAATATCGTGTTCCAGGCGCAAGGTAGCATTATAGTCAACGCGTAATTCCCCCAATACGGTTACTTCTCTGGGAAAGTAGAAAGTTCGGGTGCCTCCACCTTCCAGTCTTACATTAGGAAGCTGATTAAACAAATCGGGCAACTCAATAGATGTACCCCCTTCAGCATGATAAAGAACCCGGGATCCCTCAGCATAATTACTTGAGAAGTCACCAAAGTCACCATTGATAGTACTTGGGCTCGCCGGGTCCAGGCGAATTTCCAGTGTACCGTCCCCATCCACAACACCCATATCGATGGTTGAGCCTTCTTCAATAAACAATCTGGAGGACCATACACCAGCCTCCTCACTTGCATCAATGATTACTTTTGCCAGATCATAATTATCGGTGTTCCTGTAAGCCACATGATGGCGATTCCCTCCTCCATCACCTGGGTCGGCTCCCCCATAACCAATGATAGCAATATCTCCATCCTTTGGCCAGTCACCAGCAGCAGCACCGGTAAGGGAATCGGTACTCCAGGTGTCGCCATCGCTCCATTGAGGCATGCCCCCTATATTGTAATCAGATGATGGTATACGGCTATAAAATATCTCAGGTTTTTTAAAGTCTCCTGCATTACCTAATGTGAAATCACTTCTTAAATGTGCACTTGCAGGAAACTCAAGATCCGGCTCATTTTCAACATTGCCATTATCCTCCCATTCATAGTTTTCCGGCCATAAATTAACCCCTCTTTTAACACCACCAGGAAAAGCTCCACTAAAAGTAAATGTATATCTTAAGTCGTCATAATTCAAGGTAGAAAATCCTGTAGTATCAACTACCCAGTAATACTCAATGGTTTTGCTGGGATCGCTGGCAGAAGGATGATATTTGTTCACTGGTGTAATGGTAATCTTACCTGAATCTGAAACATTTTCCTCCTGGTTAATTCTTGCAGGGTTGTAGGAGGAACCTGTTCCAATGGGAAAAATATATTCGGTTCCTATACTTCCATCGGCAAGATCTATGGGTTGAGTTAAACCGCCGTCTGAAGCATTCCCTGCTCCACTAAACATCAATGAATTTCCATATGTATCCGTGGTGGTTAAATCCCCTGAAATATCAAGATTATAAATATCCAAATCAACAATACCATCGTTAAGTCTCACATGATTTACATCCACATCGCTTAAAAGCGAAACCCCATTCCCATTATTAAACTCAAGGTTTCCAAAGTGGGGCTCCTTATTTATGTCTCCTTGAATAGTTTGCGCTGTGGTGGCATTATTCATTACAATATATCCGGGAGTGGTTGTATTGTAAATAATATTACCGTCTGTAATTGCCAGATTACCTTTAAGATCAACCTCCCACTCATTGATATCAAATTCTCCTCTTTCAATAGTCAGGTTTCCCTGAATTTCAACCGGATGGTCTGTTATATCTCTGCCTGTTCCCGAATGAACTTCCACGCTATAATAAAGCGAAGGGTCATATCTTTGTTCTTTATTGATTGTCAGATTATTAAATGTCAAGCCAGGCGCATTTGTGGTATTGCGCACATAAACTTCCGTAAACTGGTCGCCCGTAAAATGAGTTGTGTTTGAACCATGATTATAAGTTGCTCCATCATTAAAATCAAAATTATTCCCTATGGAGACATCATAATCGTTGGCAGTAAGGGCTGCATTGTTTTGAATGGTGAGACTTCCGAGAGCCTGTAAAGGTTCAAGTAAACTCAAGGTAGAACCATTGATGATTTCGACATTGTAAAAAGGAGCTGTAGACTGCATTTGTGATGTTTCGCCACTTTGAATATACACTGTGCCTCCGGTAACATTGTGATTCTGCTCACTGCTTCCGATATGAATCGCGTTTGGAGTATGTCCATTGGCTCCGGTTACGTAAATGGCTCCACCAGACATATTGAATACCATATCCGAATTATCAAGATTTAACAAAGCCCTGCCGCCATCAGAACCATATTCATCCGTGACATGAACTTCTCCTCCTGTTACTGTGAAAACGAAAGTACCAGCCGATGCGCTGGAGCTAATAGCAATCTGGTTGGCTTCTAGCCTGCCGCCATTTACTTCAATAATACCAGGGGCCTCATCACGGAAGTTAATAGCCTCGCCATTAGCAAGATAATACTCACCCTCATCTACCTGGAGTTTGCCATATGGGTATAAAGCCTGTTGTGAGCCTCCATCATTGATTCCATTTGGCTGTCCGTGGGATAAACCGGAAAAATCATCACCGCTGAGGGCTGTGTTTTGAACATATACATTGGATCCGTCCAGAATCAAACCTGCTCTCTCTCCAATAGTAAAATCTCGTGTTCCCTCTGTTAAAGATGGGATATATACATTACCTTTAAGTCTTAGCGAACCATTTGCAATCCACAAAGCTTTTCTATTTTCCGGATGGGCTGGATCTGTGTCGTCCCATTCATCATCATTCTGGCCGAAAAGAGCAAAATAGCTTTTATCATCGGCATACACCTCAAGTTCGTAAGTACGGTCAGTTCCTTTATCGACTACTAAATTATAGATATCGGTGGTGTTGTTGCAATTAAACTGGTTGTTGGAAGCTCCGTAAAAAACTAAAGATGCGGCCGTCGGATCAGGGTTTGCATAATCAGGAACAGACAGATTAGTAAGTCTTACGATTCCATTATTGGTGAAATTTCCTCCCACTCTTACAACATGCCAGCTTTTATGATAATTACCATAGCCTGACTGAAGATTAAACACATCGCCTTGTCCTACAGTCATAGCACCATTGGAAGCTATTGCAATGTTCTCTGCAACATCCAGTGTCAAGCGGGCAGTACTTGTATTATTATTTATATTTAAAACTCCCTGATTAATTCTCAGATCCCCATTAATGGTAAAATCACTTTCTAAAGTCAGCGTATCATCAGTATTTGTCAAGTTTACTTCTACATCATAAAAAGTTTGGGGACTGGAGAGGGTATCTCCTGTTCCGTAAAATTCAACAGTTCCTTCTCCTTCTCCTGCTGTTACGAAATCCGTTGCATCGCCGGATGGAAAATTTCCACTGTTGAGTAGAATTCGCCCAGTTCCATTTATAGTTGAAAATGAGTGATTTTTAGTTTCCTGCAAATCAAGCCTCCCTTCGACAGTAAGATCTGCATTTTGCAATCCATCAGAATTAACATCGACCGTTCTTCCGGTTAATATTACAACATTATCTATATTTGAAGATGAGGGTGTTTCATTATCCGGGTTGTTTGGTAACGCCCCAGAAGGGTCAAGAGTCCAGATAGCCGGATCACTCCAGTCTCCGCTAACCAGTGTATACCAGGTCCTTCCAGAGTCTCCTTCTACCGGACTTTCTGTTTTGTTAAGGGTTCCCAGGGTATAATATCCATCGTTTAAACTTGCATCTGAAACATTAAAGTAAATTTCCTCACTTCCTTCAATGCCGTCACCGGTTTTAACCTGAGAATAATCTCCCGTTGTACCTGACCTGTATAATAGCACGTAATTAGAGGCAGTTTTCGGATATTGTCCACCATCTAATGCTTCAGGAATGTTAAAGCTTATTTTTACATCAAGATTTCCTGTCTTTTCTATATACCAGTCTCTATTCCAGGCTTCTTCAGCTCCACAATTAGTTATTTCTGATCCATCTCTGATAGAAGCCACATCATTTGTAGCATTGTCATGGGCAAGCATTAAGTAATCCCCAGCCTCAAAGTTACCGTTCTGGTCTACATAGACACCTGCTGAATTTGTATTTGTTTGATCCCCATCTGTTTCTATACCAATACCGGCTATATCATGCACGTATGCAGCATCATTCCCTGTGAATTTATCATTGGAAATGGTTATGTTATATTTTGCTGATAAATAATTTTCTACAAGGATTCTTCGAGCAGAGTTTAATTTATTACTGTAAAGAAATAGTTCCGCAATTTTGCCATCCCAGGAAGCACCGCCATCTTTTGAACTTTTTCCTACAATCAGTTTGGTTGAGTTAACAAGCGAACCAGTAGCTGTACCACTTCCATTTGTTGGAACATCCTGGCTACCATTTTCATATAATGAGATTTCTTCGCTGGAACTCCATTGTAAGGTCAGAAGTTGGGGAGTAGTTTTCTGAATGTCAGATGAACTTTCCATATTAACTTCACCATCATCTGAAGTACTTATACCTGCCTTAATTACATTATTTCCACCACCACTCGCGCCATCATTGTCATATCGAATTGTAAAGACATCGTCACTATCATCGGGATCTTCACCATCAAAAAATCCTTTATCTGTTCCAGTTGTGTTAGACTGAATGATAGCGAAAAAACTAAAAGCATTCAAGCCATTTATAAGATTTTCTCCATCATCGTCGACCAGGGATTTATCTGTTCCATCAAATTCTATCGCAGGTTGAGAATTTATTCCTGTGGACAAAAAAGTAGGTTGTTCAGCACTCGTTAATTGCTCAAAGTCATTACCATTGCCTGATATATCAGACCATAAGTCTACAGGGTCTGTGTCGGGGATATTTAAGGAATCTGCGTTTAACCAGAAGAGAAGTTCAGGTTGACCATTTGACCCGTCAGAATTTCCAATTCCACC
>CAYFRV010000114.1:0-5406 GCA_964345495.1 uncultured Bacteroidales bacterium
ATGACAATGATGGTGTCTTTCTGCATATTAAACTGGATACCAATGCCATCAAAGTTCCCTTCAAGTGGATCACTGACTTGCTGTAGTTTTTTAGCAGGAATGTAGACAGAATGGGGGTCCAGCTCTTTTAGCATGGCAGGAATAGCTGATTCTACAAGTTTTTCGGTGTTTACTGTATCCACATAGTTTCTTTCAATGTAGTCTGTAATCTTTGACAGTTTTCCGGAGGAAGTTGGCTGTTCTGTGTTTTGTTTGGATGAAATGTTTTTAGTTAGTATAACACCCACTACTATACCAATTATTAAGACGACTGCTAAAATGATTGGTCCGTATATTTTTATTTTTTCTTTTGACATTTTCATGTATTCTTTTGAAAATTAGGCACTAAACTCTTGTTTTTCTATATTTTGATTTGCACAACTTCAATTTTTGCACGCTCCAGAAGTGGAATGCCATCGTTGGTCTCTTTTCTTTCTGTATAAACCACGCGTTTAATTCCTGATTGTATGATAAGTTTTGCACATTCCATACAAGGTGAAGTTGTAACATATAACGTTGCTCCGTCACTACTATTATTTGATTTTGCAACTTTTGTTATGGCATTTGCTTCTGCATGTAAAACATATGGTTTGGTGTTATTGTTTTCGTCTTCACAAACATTTTCAAAACCAGAAGGAGTTCCGTTATAGCCGTCAGAAATTATCATTTTTTCCCGGACAATTAATGCCCCCACTTGCCGCCTTTGGCAATAAGAATTTTTAGCCCAGATTTTGGCCATTTCGATATATCGCTGGTCAAAAATTGCTTGTTTATCCTTATATGGATGTAATAGATCTGAGGTGTTATCCATGCTCTTATGGTTAGTGTATATAAAAAAACCCTCAAAAGAGGGTTCAAATGTGCCTGAAGCCGGGGTCGAACCGGCACGGGATAATTCCCACTGGTTTTTGAGACCAGCGCGTCTACCAATTCCGCCATTCAGGCATGCTTTTTAATGAACCTTGTAGAGTTTGCAAAATTATACAATTGTTTTTGATAAGCCAAATTTTTAGTTAACTATTACTGAATAGCCGACATCTTAATAATTTGAATTAGCAGGGTTTATATTTTTTTTCTCTGGTAAATTTTTTTAATTTGCGATGTTACCAAAATCTATAAATTAAACCTAAAAACTTTAGAGTATGGCTGAACAGAATTATGACATTAAAGGAATTTTAAGCCGACTGGGAATCAAAGATGTTAATCCCGGTGTTTCAACAGGCCAAAACTGGATAGACCCTTCAGGTGATACAACTACTTCATACACACCCATCGATGGAAGTGAACTGGCAAAGGTTAAAAATGCCACAAAAGATGAATATGAAAAAATTGTTCAAAAGGCTGAGGAAGCTTTTAAAATTTGGCGTGATTATCCGGCTCCCGACCGTGGTGAAATCGTTCGACAAATAGGACTGGAGTTGCGAGCTCAAAAAGAAGACCTGGGAATGCTTGTGAGTACTGAAATGGGTAAGAGTTACCAGGAAGGCCTGGGTGAAGTTCAGGAAATGATTGATATTTCTGATTTTGCAGTAGGTCAGTCAAGAATGTTGTATGGCTTTACAATGCAGTCTGAAAGGCCACATCACAGATTATATGACCATTATCATCCACTTGGAGTTGTTGGCGTGGTCACGGCTTTCAACTTTCCTGTTGCAGTTTATGCATGGAACACTATGATTGCTGCAATTGCAGGAGACTGCGTAATTTGGAAACCAAGCTCAAAAACGCCATTAACTGCTGTTGCTGTTCAAAATATTGTAGCTAAAGTACTGAAGAATAATGATGTTCCGGAAGGTGTATTCAATCTTGCTATTGGCAGATCTTCACAAATTGGCGATAACATGGTTGATGATAAACGTCTGCCATTGATTTCTGTAACCGGTTCTACAGCTGTTGGAAGAAGAGTTGCTGAACGGGTAGGCAAACGCCTTGGAAAAACCATTCTTGAATTAGGCGGAAATAACGCCATGATTATTTCACAGCATGCGGATCTTGAAATGGCGATACCTACCATTGTTTTCGGTGCCGTAGGAACTGCAGGACAAAGATGTACCAGTACCAGAAGGGTGATTGTACATGAAAGTATTTATGATGAAGTGAAAAAGAAACTTGTAAATGCTTATGAACAGGTTGCCAAACGAACCGGAAATCCTCTGAACCCGGATAATCTGATGGGACCTTTAATTGATAAGGAAGCTGTAGAAGTTTATCAAAATGCGCTTGAACAGGTTAAAAAGGAAGGCGGAAAAATCATATTTGGCGGTGAAAAGCTTACTGGTGAAGGCTATGAAGCCGGAACTTATGTTGTTCCTGCTATTGCTGAAGCAGAAAATCACTTCCAGATCGTACAGGAGGAAACATTTGCCCCATTGCTTTATTTGATTAAATATAAAGATTTTGATGAAGCATTGCGATTGCATAACGATGTTCCACAAGGTCTTTCTTCTTCTGTTTTCACACTGAATATGAGAGAAGCAGAGAAATTCCTCTCACATGCTGGTTCTGACTGTGGTATAGCCAACGTTAATGTGGGTACTTCAGGTGCTGAAATCGGCGGTGCATTTGGCGGTGAAAAAGATACCGGCGGTGGACGTGAATCCGGTTCTGATGCATGGAAGGCATACATGAGAAAACAAACAACAACCATTAATTATGGGGATGACCTTCCATTGGCCCAGGGAATTAAGTTTGAAATTTAAATTCTGAATCACAGATATAATAAAACCCACCAGCTAAGTAATCAACTGGTGGGTTTTATTGTTATTTCAAAATCATCTATTTCGTCAAATCCTGAAAGACTTCCTCGACGCTCTTTTCTTTCTTTTGCATTGATAGCACAATGAAATTATTCTTTACGGCATAATTGAAGATGTTTTGTCGAATATCCTCACTGCTGAGGCTTTCAAGCAACCAGTTGTTTTCGTCAATCTTTTTCACCTGGCTCACTCCTTCAATTTGTTCTAGGGCTTCTTGCTTTAAAGGTTTATCAAATTCTACCAAAATTGTTTGCTTGTTGTCTTCCAACCTGGTGTGAATTTCACCTACCTTATCGTCTGCAACGATTTTTCCCTGCTTAATGATAATGATACGGTCGCAAATCGCTTCAACCTCTTGCATTAAGTGAGTGGAAAGCATCACTGTTTTTTCTTTGCCCAGTGATGAAATCAAACTCCGGATCTCTACAATTTGGTTTGGGTCAAGTCCGGATGTCGGTTCGTCCAGGATAAGCACATCAGGGTCGTGAAGTATAGCCTGTGCAAGTCCTACACGCTGACGATATCCTTTGGATAGAGCACCTATCGTCTTTTTCTTTTCTTTTTCCAGTCCGGTTTGATTAATAATATCTTCAATACGAATATCGGCTGTTTTGCCCAGGTCGTATAAGCCAGCTACATAATTCAGGTATTCTTTTACATACATCTCCGGATATAAGGGATTATGCTCGGGTAAATAGCCAATTTCCTTACGAATATCAAACGAATTTTTTTCTACATTCTTTCCGTTCACAAAGGCAGTTCCTGACGTTGCACCAATGTACCCGGTTAATATTTTCATGGCTGTGGTTTTTCCGGCCCCGTTGGGTCCCACAAACCCTAAAATTTCTCCGGGGTTTACTTCAAAACTAACCTGGTCCAATGCTTTTTGCCGGCCATAAGTTTTTGTAATTTGGTTAACTTTTATCGACATAGTCTGACTTTTATTCTTATCAAAATTATGAAATAAAGTTGGTTTTCAAAACATCAAACTTGCTTAGCTGCTACAATGTAATTAACTTCGCATATTAGGAATTGTTATGTTAAGATAAAAATGAATAGCCGTTTTTTACTGAATAACTAGTTAATATTAAGAAAATCTAAATTTTGGTACTAAAACGGATAACCATTAAAAAAAATTACTATGGACTATAATGTATTAGTAACACACCGAATACCCGAAGAAGGACTTGAAATGCTAAGTAAAGATTTTAACATAACCCTGCCGGAAGGGAAACATTTCTCAACCGAAGAGTTAGAAAGGATGCTTCCTGATTGTGATGCTCTTATTCCTGTGTTTGGATTTAAAATAGATAAATCCCTTATAAACAAAGGGAAAAAATTAAAAATTATTGCCAACTTTGGGGCAGGCTACAACAACATTGATGTAAAAGCCGCAACAGAAAACAACATTATCGTTACAAATACCCCAAAAACGGTGATCGAGCCAACAGCGGAACTTGCATTTGCATTACTGCTTTCACTCACAAGAAGAACGGCCGAACTTGATCATAAACTTAAAAATAAAGAACAAGTAGAATGGGAAGTTATGGCAAACCTTGGTCATACACTTGAAAACAAAACCCTTGGCATTATTGGAATGGGAAATATTGGCCGGTCTTTCGCGCTTAAAGCCAAAGCTTTTGGAATGAATATTATTTATAATACCCGTTCTCCACTAAAATATACAGATGAAAAAACATATCAGGCTACTTATGTTCAAATGGAGGAATTACTTAGAAGGTCTGATATAATTTCGCTTCATACACCACTTACAGAAAAGACACATCATCTTCTGGATGATCAGTCATTTCAGAAAATGAAGAAAGGTGCTTTTATAATTAACACAGCACGTGGTGCCGTTATTGATGAGAAAGCGCTTGTGAAACATCTTCAGAACGGCCATCTTGGCGGAGCCGGACTTGATGTTTTTGAGTTTGAACCCAAAATAAGTGAAGAACTTTTGGAAATGGAGAATGTGGTACTTGCGCCTCATGTTGGAACGGCAAATTATGAAACACGAAAAGCCATGGCAGAAGAAGCTGCCTCCAACATAAAGTATTATTTTGAAGGGCAGCAACCACCTAATATTGTAAATCCTGAGGTTCACTAAATCTGCTCAAATGAACAATACAAAATACCGCTTTTGTGAAGATATTACCCGTTACAAAAGACTTTCAACCAGAACTGTTTATGTAGGTAATATCCCGCTGGGAAGTGATTATCCCATTCGCATTCAATCAATGACCAACACGGACACCGGTGATACCAAAGCTACCGCTGAACAGATTGAAAGAATAGCCGACAATGGCGCCGATTTTGTAAGGATGACCACCCGAACAATAAAGGAAGCAGAAAATCTCTTGTCAATCAAACAGCAATTGCAATCCGATGGGTATAATCTCCCGCTTGTTGCCGATGTACATTTTAACCCCAAAATAGCAGAAACGGCAGCGACAATTGTTGAAAAGGTGCGTATCAATCCCGGGAATTATTCTCTTAAACAAGCGCATAAAGGAGAATTCGAAGATATTAAAGCGAACTTCATACGTCTTATCGATATATGTAAGTCGCATAAAACAACAATCCGTATAGGTGTAAATCACGGATCGCT
>CAYFRV010000114.1:5506-8285 GCA_964345495.1 uncultured Bacteroidales bacterium
AACCTCTGCTTTAGCAAAAATAGGAGGGAGCTATGATCCAATAGTAATTTCGGACATCAGCACATTCGTAAAAAATGATACTTCTCCGGAGAAAATTGATTGGCAGGGAAACAAACCGGACATGTATTTTTCGGAAGCCATTCCAACAAAGCCACTGACAACAGAGGCTTTAATTATTCTGCCGTACGAAAAATGGATAAAAGCCAAAGGCATGGCGCTTTCTTATCCGGCATTTTCTTCTTATGAGGAGTACAGCAAGGCATCCAGGAAATCTGATCAGCTCAATTTCATTTTTATTCAGGCAGACCAACCCGGAATTCTTAAGCAGATTGAGTCTCCCGGCAATGTTGTGTTCATTCTTCGTACGACCAATGTGAATTATATTGCTGCACAGCGAAGATTCTTGTTTGAAATGATTAAAAAGAACATAAAAATTCCTGTCATTCTCCAGCAAATCTATCATGAAAGTGAGTTAGAAGCATTGCAGATAAAAGCTTCTGCAGAGAACGGCCCGGTTTTTGTTGATGGATTAGCTGAGGGGTTATTCCTTCAGAACAAGGGAGAAATTCAGGAACCTGAATTGACAAATCTGTCATTGGG
Organism: uncultured Bacteroidales bacterium; assembly: GCA_964345495.1. GTDB lineage: Bacteria > Bacteroidota > Bacteroidia > Bacteroidales > UBA12077 > JAGXLC01. Next base: position 6,107 of record CAYFRV010000114.1, read on the forward strand.
CATACTCCAAGCCAGCAGGATTAGAATCTTTAAAACCGAATTTATTTCTTGTCCCGGTTGCGGAAGAACTCAATTTGACCTGGAAGAAGCTGTTAAAGAAGTTAGAAAGAAGACGGGTCATTTGAAAGGATTAAAAATAGCAGTGATGGGATGTGTTGTAAATGGCCCGGGTGAAATGGCAGATGCCGATTACGGATATGTAGGGGCAGGACGGGGAAAAGTTTTTCTCTACAAAAATAAAACCCTGGTCAAGAAAAACATTCCTGAAGAAAAGGCTTTAGATGAACTGGTTGCTTTAATAAAAGCCAATGGCGACTGGAACGAATAACCTAACCTTTAACTACGAAATTTCGTTAACAGAATAAATATAATATCCACACCTAAGATTTTTAGTATGGAAAAGATAAAATTCAATCTATCAGTAGTTCAAAAAATGATCATTTTTGTTACTGTTTTAAGCATTACCTTTGCCTGTGAAGTAGGCGATGACATTGACGAAGGCCAGTACGAACCAAATGATTCTGAAGAAAAAGCCACCCCGATTGGAGTGTACGATTCAATTACGGGTTATATTGGAGAAAACGATGTGGATTTCTTCGAATTTGACGCCAACAGAAACTATATTGATTTTACACGAATTAATGTGAATAATCGGAGCACTTATAACGAAATCGAAGCCCGCATCTTCGATGAATATATGGATGAGACAGCCAAATTGATCGGTACGCAGGGGAAAAATCTACAGATTAAATTTGCCAATACAGGTGGTAAATATTTCATCAAACTAAAGAGTTATAATAACAAGGAAGGAGAGTACACCCTGACAATCGATGAATTAGATGCAAATGATGATTATGAACCGGATAATACGCTTAGCCAGGGACGAGAAATAAATACTTACCCTGTTGATGAGATAAACGGAACAATTTTAACAGATCAGGATTACCTGCAAATTGATTATGAATGTTATAAAGTGCTGGTTAGGACAGGGCAGAGAGTTGACTTTGACATTCTTCCGAATTCATCACAAACACAATTGCATCTGTTAACCTACAATGCCAACAAAGAACAGCTTGATGAGGTCAGTCCGGCTCAAGGAGAGTCTATAACCACTTGGTACTTTTACAACAATGGCGACTCAGACATCATTATGTACCTGAAACTTGACGGCTCCGTTCCGGATAATGGTGGCGATTACAGGATTTCTTTCTCCGAGTCTGTTTATTCGGGGAAGAAGAAAGGAACAGGTATAGAAATGACCAGATAAGAAAACAAAATTTTATAAAAATTTATCTTTGTTTTCAAACTGAACCCGTTTCTATGCTTTTTAGTCCAATACAATACGAAGAGCCGCTTTTTCGGCCACCGGGAGAAGCAAACGCTGCAATTTTACAGGCGACTATAGGATGCTCATGGAACAAATGCGCTTTCTGTGAAATGTACACCTCGAAGCAATTCAGGGTAAGGAGTTTTGATGAACTGAAACCGGAGATAAAAACACTGGCGGAAGCCTATCGTGGAGTAAAAAAGGTATTTCTTGCCGATGGAAATGCATTTGTGCTATCAGCCAACAAAATGCTCCCTATTCTTGATGAAATTAACGTTCAATTCGGCAAACTCCAACGTATCTCAGCCTACGCATTGCCAAAGGACATCCGGAATAAAACAGAGGAGGAACTCAGAAAAATAAGAAAAAAAGGACTGAAGTTGTTATATATTGGCATAGAAAGTGGCGATGATGAACTGCTCAGGCTCGCACATAAAGGGGAAACTTTCAATTCAACGGTCGATGGTATTTTAAAAGCTCATAAAGCAGGAATTGATACTTCGATAATGATCATTAATGGTTTGGGCGGAAAGGAGTACAGCAGGCAACATGCCTTAAAGTCGGCAGAAATTATCAACCGGGTACAACCCAGATTCTTATCAACACTAACACTCAGCACTCCCTTTGGACTGGAGCATTTTCAGCAAAAATTTAATGGAAACTACCAGGAACAGTCTGTTCAGGAACTTATCGAAGAACTAAGGTTGTTTATCGAACACCTGACAACAGAAAACACCATTTACCGCAGCGATCATGTTTCGAATAATTTGATTTTGAAAGGAACGCTATCAAAAGATAAGGAAAGATTGCTCAGAGAGATTGATGGAGGTTTATGGAACACGCCTGCCTGTC
>CAYFRV010000115.1:0-8246 GCA_964345495.1 uncultured Bacteroidales bacterium
ATCATGCACCGGTTGCAGACGCAGGTTCAGACCAGACAGTTGATGAAAACACACGAGTTGATTTGGATGGCAGCAATTCTTCTGACCCTGACGAGGATCCATTGACCTACAATTGGTCATCCCCTGAAGGCATAACTTTATCGGATGCGACTGCTGCTCAGCCTTATTTTACCGCTCCCGACGTTGAAACAGAAACCACGTTCCTGTTTGAATTAAGCGTAAATGACGGGACTGTAACTTCTTCATCAGATTCAGTTTATGTTACAGTAAGAAACCTTGATGAAGAAAATCATGCACCGGTTGCAGACGCAGGTGAAAACATAACAACTACAGAAACTTCACTTGTTGAGTTAAATGGATCCGATTCTTATGATCCGGATCAAGATTCTCTTTATTATCATTGGGAGTCTCCCGAAATGATTACCTTGTCAGATTCTACAGCAGTACAACCTGAATTATTTATTCCTGTAGTGGATTCAGATACCACTTTTTATTTTTATCTGACTGTGAGGGATAGCAATAACAATTCCGCTACTGATACAGTTAAAGTTATAGTTAAAAAGGAAACTACATCAGTTTTCAATAACCAAATGGGAATCCAGTCATCTTTTACTATTTATCCAAATCCGGTTCGAAATAGATTGAACGTCCAGTCAAAAATTAATGAGCAAATTAAGGATGTGCAATTTTATTTCTATTCTATTGAAGGAAAATTGGAACTTGTAAGAGAAAAACATGGCTTGTTTGGCGGTGACGGAATTGAATTAGACGTTAGCAGATTGCCGTCAGGAGTATATATATTCAGAATTCAGTCAGGAGATAAAATACTGTTTCGGGATAAACTTATAAAACAACAATAATAAAGATTTCGAAAGAGAGATTCTTTAATTAAAAAGACGGGTGTTCATGGAGCATCCGTCTTTTTTTAGCTCAAATTATTAGTATTATGATTTTTTTGTTTTTTTAAGGGGAATATTTTTTTAAATTTATATAACAAGATGGCAGTGAAAAAAATGATATTTCCAATAAAATAACGGGTAAAAAGTCTTTTTGGTTCCAGCGAAAATCGGAAAAACCATTCTAGTCCGATTTTTCGAATCCATCGCGGGGCCCGTTTGAAGTTCCCCGATAAAAAATCTAATATGGCACCGCCTGCCAAGGCTATTTTAATATGTTGCAATTTTTTTGAATAGGTGTATAGCCATATTTCCTGTCGCGGAACCCCCATGCCAATAATGAGGATGGTTGCCTTGCTTTGATTGATTTGGGAAATTACCTCCTGAACTTCTGATTCTGTAAAATATCCGTGATATGTACCACTAACCCGGATATCCGGGTTGTTTTTTTGAATTTTTGACTGTGCTTTTTCGGCTATTCCTGGCTTTCCTCCGAGCAAAAAAACACTTTGTTTCTGTTGTTGGCTAAATTCCAGTAGTTTAGGGATGAAATCCGTCCCGTTCATGTTTTCTTTAAGAGGGATGTTCAATATGAAAGCAGCGATTTTAATGCCAACGCCATCGTTTAAAATTAGATTACCCTGATTGAGTGCTTTTCTGTACTGCGGATTTTTTTGGGCTATATTGAAGCAATGCGCATTGACAAAAAAGATGCAGTTGCATCTGTCTGAATGCAAAAAGTGCTGGCATGTTTCTAATGCACTGTTTGTATTATGAATGTCCAAGAAAGTATTTTTAAGTAAAATGCGCATGGTGTTTATTCCTTTATTTGATTACGCTGTCAGTTTTAGATTTAAGAATTAAAATATTTATCTCTGATTTCCTCAGTTAGTATTTGGTTTCTTTACATTTAGAAGGTTAAGGAATTTCCATTTGAAAAATCCTCCTACGTATCTGAAATATTTGCCAAATAGGTAAAAAATAGGTAAAGGGCTGGTAGCATACAATTGATAAAATTTTATCTCTTTTTGAATATTGTATTTTGACCGGATGCTGACGAAGGATTCCATGAGTTTCTTAAAGCTTCCCTGATGAAGCATTCCGGAATTTTCTGTGTCGTTGTACAAAATTAATTTCGGGTCTGCGATTAATTTGAATCCATGCTTTTTTGCGCGGTAAGTAAAGTCTGCATCTCCAAAATACTGAGGAAAATGTTTTGTGTCCCAATAGCCGATAGTTTCAAAAACTTTTGAGGGAATATATGTACCCATCCCGGTTAACCAGTCGGCTTCTATATCTTTATGAGCATTCAAAGGGGGCATTTTATCGAGTCCAAGCATGTATTTTTTCCCGGTTTTAGGATTAAATATTCCTCCCATAGACCATATCTTTTCAGGATGGGACAAATCGCAAATTGTTGAACCCAGGATGACATTGTCTTCGATTTCATTAATTCTGTTGTTTAATTGTCGGAAATAGTTCTCATGAGGTAAAATGTCATTGTTCCAAAGCAATACACCGCCGTAGTTGAGGGTTTCTATGGCATATTTTGCTCCTTTGGTAACGCCTCCGCTCCACCATAGATCACCATTGCCTTTAAGTATTTGAATGTTTGGATGGTTGTTTCTTAACCATTCGGAAGTCCCGTCAGTGGAGCCATCATCTGTGATAATGATAGAATAAAGGATCTCCGTCTCCTCGGAAGCTTTATTGATGGCATTTTCTACCGATGGAAGGAAACGTTTTAAATGGATCAATCCATTATGCACCGGCATGATTAGAGCTACGTTCATACGCGTCTTTTCTTGTTTTGATAAATTTCCTGGTTGTTAGTGTCTAATTCTTCAAAATACACAATTGGCCGCCTATTTTTGGGTTTTGGTTCTTTGCGTCTGTCTATAATATACATTAAAATGCAGATTGTGATTATATAGCCGGGCGTCGTAAAACCTTGTGCTAGAGGAAGAGATATAAGGGTTAAGATAAAAAAATACCGGATATACTGATATCTGGGCTCTGCACTGAAAAATATTCCTTTGTATAAAAGGATGACGACACCCAGAACGAAAAATGCTCCATATTTTGTGTATTCTCCGATAATTCCTATGTCGGATTGATAATACCCGTAATTAATTTTAAATGCATTGATTGCCAATCCAAAAGGAGAAGCCTGGTGTCCTTCACCATTCCCCGTGATGTATGCTATCTTGTTTGGGAAGAAATCGGTTAAAAAGAATTTTGCTGCCCTGACACGAATATCCTCCTCTGAATGTGCTGTTTGCTCCTGGGAGATTGAAACTAAATTGGTAATGATATCCTGAAACATATAATAAGTTGTTCCAACGATTGAAATCACAAGAAAAATAATGAGCGCTTTTGATTTAATTTTATTGCTTAGAATTAAAACAAGAATAGTAACAATCGTAGGCCCGGCAATCATAGAACGTGTACCTGTCAGGATATATATGCAAAAGAAAAGAAGAATATATGGAATATAATTCAAAGCATTTTTGAATATTATTCTTGTTAAAGCAATAAAGTATGCCAGATTCATAATAGCCAGGCCCGGTAAAAAGATTCTTATCGTTCCTCTTTCGATGCCTTGACGGACATCAAAAATGACCTTAGGAAAGGCAAAATATTGGATAAGGAAAGCAAAGGCATAAATAACTCCACTGATAATAATGATCTTTTCAAGCGTTTTAATAGGAACTTTTAATATGTGAAGTACGAAATAGAAAACATAGAAATACATTGAGCGTTGTGCCCATAAAGAAATGCCAAAACCCTGATTGTGTGATACTTTGGCTGTAAGCATGCTTAAAAACACTCCTGCAAATATCAGAAAAACCGGTGTTGTAAAAGATTGTTTATAAAGTGGAATTTTCCAGTATATGGTTTGCATTAGAATGATCAGAAATAAAAAAAGGATTGTGGCAAATTGAATAATATATATCTGGTTTTTGCTTAAAAATACTATCCGGAAAAAGAATACAGAACTTGCAATAACCAGGATGAGTATACCTGTTTTTAAAAGGTCTGTCTGTCTTTTTGAGACAGTTCGTTCTGCAGTGCTACTGGTATAGTCTTCTATATTCATCGATTTGTCAAAAGTATTGTAAATAAACATTTCAATATACTGCTATTTTTATTGAATTTCAATATTTTAAGATAAAATTAATTTTGGAGAAACAACTCAATTGTTGATGATTGCTGGAATCACAAAAATATTTTATAACTTTTATTATTGCCTTCTGAATAGTTTGTATTGAAGAAATCTTAAGCTTCCAATTACAGAACTTTTTAATTCATAAATCAAAAAAGCAAAATAAACAAGAAGCACAATCCATTTTACCTGGTTCCAGCTATAATATATCGAAAGGAAAAGGAGCATGCCAAAACCTAAAGCCGGGATCCAGAAACGTAATATTTTTTTTGGTTTAAAATTAAAGGAGCGGTAAAATCCGAAATAAATATTAATAGGGATAATAAATAAGATATGCCCCAGGGCAAGAAATCTTATGATGTGCATTATAGAAAATATTCCACCGATAATTACGAAAAAAATGGTAAGGAGGCTATTTGCCAGGTTGATTAAAAGAAGATTTCGTTCTTTCCCATATAGTAGAAAGACTGAAGACATTGTAGTTATTATAGAATTATATACGACAATAATCGCGACGTAGGGGAGAAATGGAGCCACTCCAGTCCAATCCGGCCCCCATAAGATGTTTACCAGCGTTTTTGGGAAAACAACCAATACAGCAACAATTGGAAGGTTAAATAATGTAATGAATTTTAAGATATCGAGGAATTCACTGTTTGCATCGCCTTTTTCTTCAATTAATTTTTTAAGGGAAGGAAATAGCACTGAGCTGAAAATACCAGTTACCAGTTGATTAGTAAGTCTCAGGAATCGGAAAGCCCGGTTATATAATCCAAGATCAGCTTGCAGATAAAGCCGGCCAATGACTACTTTATCTGCATGATTTGACCAGTATCTAACCAGGTTATTTAATGAAAGATTGCCCATAAGCGAGCGAATTCTATAAATCATTCTCTTTGTAGCCTTCCAGCCATAAATCTTTAGAGGGAGGGCTACCTTCTTTCGCAGAAGGAAGTATTGAACTATGGGGTTGAAAATAACCGGAATAATCAGAGACCAATAAGAAAAACCTAAAAAAGCGAAGATGATCATAAAAATGATTTGAATGACTGTGCCGGAAAACCTGATTTTTCCTATAGTTTTAAAATTTAATTCTTTAGAAAGTATTGCGAAAGGGATAATTGTAAAGGAATCAAAAATAAATTTGATAGAAATTACTATAGTAGGTAGAACTAATGCCATATTATTAAAGAATATTGCAATAGGATAAGATAGAAGCGACAGCGTTATACTTAGCGTAAAGCCCAGCCATACAGCTAAACTAAATAGATGTTTATGGTATGTATATCGATAATTGCTTCGGACAACAGCTACTCCTACTCCTAAATTTGCAAAGAGCCGTATAAACCCGGCAAAAATATAAATTATGGCAACCAACCCATATTCTTCCGGGAGTAAAAGTCTGGACAATATTACAGTTGACAGAAATTCAGTTCCCTGGATCATGTAGTTGTAAACTGCAAAAGTTGATATGTTCTTGAAAAAGGCTTTCTTAAAAGACATTAGAGGCTATGGATTAATTTCTTTCATTTATAGTAGTTTTGAACTTCATTGAATTTTTGGATTGTTTTATGCAGAATGTAAAGATTGTTGAATTCTATATGCTAGTTACAAAAAATTCTTCATTATCAAAAGGAAAAAATCAATATGAGGAGGTTCCGGTCATATTTTTTTGTAACTTGATACTGATTAAACACTTAATTCTTTGATTTGTTTATATTTTTAGTTCGCATACCAAACGGTTTATTGCAATTAAGTTAAACATTATTTCTAATATAAATAAATTAATAATAACCTCTTAATTTGATCCAGATGAATATTAAAGCTTTTGTTAAAAGAATGCATAATGCTATGCATGATCCTGAACGTAAGAAAATAAAGCGGATTATAGGTGAATATTTCTGGTTAAAATTGACTAAACCATTGCTTGCTGAACAATATTTTATAAAATTTCTCTACAGAACTGATGCTGGTGATATCTATAATTATATCAACACAAACAGGTTGAATAAAAAATATTGGAATATTAATAAAGATCAATTTTTCCCGGCCTTTGCAATAAAAAACAATTTCGAAGTTTATCTTTCGCAGTATAATATTAATGTCGTAAAAAATCTTGCTTACAGCCATAATGCATTATTTTTCAAAGACGGGACATTAAAATTAATCGACACTCCTGAAGGATTCCTTAGCTTTCTTTCTTCTTTGCCGATTAAGCGTGCTGTTTTTATTAAAAGAAAGGAAGATTCTTTTGGTGGAAAAGACATAATGAGAGTAAAAGTTAATGAATTGAAAGAAGATAAAGTTTCTCTCGAAAAAATATATAATCAGGTCATAAAATCCGGATATATCTATCAGGACGAAATTGTCCAACATGAGGACATGAATCGGTTAAATCCGAATTGTGTGAATTGTGTGAGGGTGGTTACTTATACAAATAAACAACAGATGTCTAAGATTTTGGGAGTTAATCAAAAAACATCTTTAGGATACAATTATGTAGATAATATAAGCTCAGGAGGAGGGTATATTCCGGTTGATATTAATACTGGTATTTTATATGGTAAAATATATACTCCTTTTGTTCAAGGGGGAAAACGTTATTACAAACATCCTGTTACTGGTATTGATATAAATGGATTTGAGATACCTTACTTTAATGAGGTTAAGGAATTAGCTTTAAAAGCAGCGAGAGCTGTTCCCGAAATTATTCTTGTAGGCTGGGATATAGCAATTCAGCCAGATGGCCCCGTAATCATTGAGGGAAATGTGCGACCAGGGATAAATGATCACGAAATCGTTCAGAAAGGATACCGCAATAATCCCGTTTATTTGGATATGCTAAAGGATGCCGGCGAAGAACCTATTTATGCTCACTGAAATTATTTATGTTTTAATGCTTCCTGGTTTTGTGGGTTGATTCTGACGTTTTTTGTGATTTTATCTATATTGCTTATTTGTTTATTGCTCAAAAAGGATTTCCATTTATCAAGGCTTTCAGTTTTCAATGCTTCCGGATTAAATTCGTTTTTTATTTTTAGAAAATCGCTTAATATTTCCAGATTTTCATCCATCTTCATCATAAAATTGTCATAATCAAATAAAATATACCGTCCATCTAATACGGTTTGTAGCCTCTGAAGCTCCATTTTGTGCGAAACCCATCTATATGCACACTTTGATTCAATAGGTAAATCTTTGAAAAAAGAACAATTTTCTTCTGTTATTCCAAGAAACCTGTTGGGCTTGTCCAATGGAAGCGTTTCATACCAGCTTAAAACCCCGGGATGATTCAACATGCTTGAAACAGTTTGATATGGGTTTCGGATGATACCTACGAATTGAGAAGTTGGAAGTTTGTCTTTCAAATACCCGGCAAACCAAATTACCGGATGGGTTTTATCCAATAAAAATTCTGCAGAAGAATGTTTTAAGATTTTTTTATACCTTCGGATAAGCCTGTGTTTTTGGATGTCAACATATAATTTACTGCTTATGTCTTGCTTTACTGCAATATTTACTGCAGGATGAAATAGCTTTGGGTCTTCTATGTGACCTTCTATTAATGGATGAGAGCTTATCGTTCTTCCAAGTAAATGCGTTCCGGACCGGCCTGTTCCGAGAACAAAAATTATCTTATTCATGTTTTTATTTATCAGTTTAACTTATTTAATTAAAAAAATAGTGTTTAGAATATTTAAACCTTAAAATTCGTTTATAGTAAATTATTCAAGTTACAAAAAAAAGGTATAGAAAAAAACATGAATTTCTGAAGGCTATACTTTATTTTAAAATTCGAATAATTCTTCTTTAACAAAATTTACAGTTACTCTAACAGCCATGTCCTTAAAACAATGATTATCCCAAAGGTTAGCGTCCTTTTCAAAAGAGTCTGTATGAAAACATATAATAAACTCCTTTGACTTACCAAGCCATTTAGACACTCGTGTGGAAATATGTTCAACTGATTAAAATAACTAAGAACCTTAAGAAAATAATTAAAAAGATTTTTAAATCTCTAAATCTTTTATTTTCTTTGTTCGTTCATTCACGAAATACAAACAACAAACAAAAACAGAACAATATGGAAATCAAAGTATTAGGAACAGGATGCCCGAAATGCAAGGCCCTGACAAAAGCTGTAGAAGAAGTAATAACTGATGCAGGAATAGATGCTTCAGTAA
>CAYFRV010000116.1:0-8229 GCA_964345495.1 uncultured Bacteroidales bacterium
TTAGAAAATTCTCTGCCAAAAGCTAAAGGCCAAATAGCCAAAGGCTAACTCGGCAAATGATAAACAATACAAAAAGCAATAAAAATGAGCACTAAGCCTTCTTTACCTTGAAACTAAAAGTGCTTCCATCTCCTAATACGCTATCCACGCTCAATTGCCCACCGTTTTTCTCTACAAATTCCTTACACAAGATTAAACCGAGTCCTGTTCCGCCTTCTTCATCGGTGCCTTTTGTGGTAAAATTCGTATCAATCCGAAATAATTTATCAATATTCTCGGGAGAAATCCCAACTCCATTATCTTCAACGAATACTTCCACCCAACCATTGAATTGTTGAGTATAAACTCTGACATATCCATCAGAAGAAGTATATTTTACAGCATTAGAAACCAAATTACGAATGACCGTTTTAATCGTATTTCGATCAGCCCATATCAGCAAATCTTCTTCCACCAAATTCTCCATATCAATTTTTTTGTTTTGAGCTGTGGAACTAACCAGATCAAAACTTTCTTCTACCAAATCATACAATTTAACTGATTCAAACCTGAAATCTAATCTACCGGTTTGAGCTCTTGCCCAATCCAAAAGATTAGTAAGAAGTTGATACCCCTGATGGGCAACTTTATAGAGGTGTGTATGCAATTCTTTTATTTTCTCTCGAGAGAAAGAAGCCTGATCAGATTTTAATAATTCAGAGAGACCCATTATTGAATGAAAAGGGTTTTTAAGATCATGAGCGATGATAGAAAAAAACTTATCTTTAGTTGCCACCAGTTTTTGCAACTGTTGTTCTGTTGACTTCAACCTGGTAATATCAGTGGATATAGCTATAAAGCGGTCAATATCACCTGAGGTGGAACTAATTGGAGTTAATGTAGTTTGAATATGCACAGTATCCCCTTGTTTGGTTTTCATACTGGATTCATAAATTACTGAGCTCTCTCCTTTCAGGTAAATTTTAAACAATTCGTCTAAATCTGCCTCTGGTATAATATCCTGTATATTAGTACCAATACTGTTTTCTAATTCTTTAAAAGAATAGCCGAATAATCTATTAAACCCATCATTCACCCATTCAATAACACCTTTCTTATTAGCGATTATCACAGCATTATCAGTTTTACTGGCAACCAAAGACAACTTCTGCAATTCCTTATTAACACGGCTTAATTCCTCGGCCTGTGCTTCTATTTCCTCCTTCTGTTGGTTGATTTCAGCTGTACGCTCCTGGACTATCTTCTCCAGTTTTTGCTTATCTACCTTCAATTTTCTAACATATAGACGCACTCCAATGTAAATAACTGCGAAAATCCCTGCTACATATAATAAATAAGCAACAACAGATCTGTACCATGGAGGTTTAATACTAAAACGATAAACAGCTTCCCGACTTTCCTGATCATATACATTTATTGCCTGTACATGAAAAACATAATCTCCTTCACGTAAATTCGTGTACTCTTTATTCGTTTCAGTACTCCAATTACCGGGCATTTCTTCATAGCCTTCAAGCCATGCTTTATACGAGATTTTATCGGGTTCATCAAAAAAAGTAGCTGAGAATTCAAATCTCAAGGCATTTTGATTAAAAGAAAGAACAGTATCATTGCCAGAGCCGGAGAGGGAAACAGTATTATCAGTGGTGGAATTTCCATAAAACAACACTGAATCATCCTTCATACTAACAATTTTTCGTATATGAGCTGAATAAGATTGTGCCAACTCATAATTATAATCGTTACTATAATTCAGAACATATTCATCGGTGCCAAAAAAAGTATAAATTGAATCTATAAAAGATACACGCTCAAGATTACGTCGTTCAAATTTAAGAAATGGCTTTTTGATAGTCTTTTGTTCCTTTTCACCCTTCTTTTGCATGAAGATTTTTACTACTCCATCCTCCCGAATCCAGGTGTTTCCCTGTGGATCCTTCCGAAGAAGTGTAACAGGACCGGTTACCTGAAATTTTTTATTTAATTTTTCAAAAGGCTCAATGGAATCCGTTTCGAAATTGTATTTATATATTCCGAAATGATTTGGGTTTGTTATAACCATCTTTCCATCGTATCTATAAACCCAATTCCCTTCATCAGATGGCAAACCATCCTCTGATGTATAATGAGCAATTTCTAAAACTGTATCACGGGCTTCATTAAACTTCAGACGAGAAACACCGTTTATTTCGTTTGAAACCCATAAATAACCGGTAGTGTCAAAAGCAGAATAGCCAACATCTCTGTCATATCCTTTTACTTTATTCTTAATCTCTACGTTATCACCTGTATACTGCAAATAATATACTCCTTCTGCACTGCATGCCAGATATAAATTTTCCCTGAAAGGATCCTTAATGACTTCCCAGACATTGGCCGGCACTGGCAGGATCTCCTTAACCTCATTATTTTTAATAACCAGAACTCCCTGATTACGGCCACAAAGCAAATAATCACCCACCTGTTTAAACAACCATGATTGCCCCTTAGAACCTTCAACAATATTAGCTTTATTGATAGTCAGTTCAGGCGATATATCAGCCCATGGTTTAGAAAAAACCCCTGCATCATTACTGAAATATAGCCTGTCTTCGTGTTTAGTTACATAATAGTTTTGTCTCGGGATGCCGTATTTCTCGGTATAATATTGAAAAGGGGAATTCAGATTCAAAAAGGAAATACCGTTAGCCAATGCAAGCCAAAGGCCTCCATGATGATCCTTCTTCATGTCAAAAACCATGTCATTCTGCAAGCCATTTTCCTTATTAATCAGTTGCCGTGCCTGGCCTTTCTTGTTCATAATCATTACGCCGGCATTTTGTGTACCTAAAGCAAATGAATTTTCAGCAAGCTGTGTACCACTATACAATTGATTTTCAACGATAAAGTCGCTTATTGGAATATCCCAATAAGAAAATTCTTTACCATCATAAAAAGCGAGACCATCAATTGGAGAAGCTAAAAGGAGACTATCCTCATTATACCTGAATACAGCACGTGGTGTATGATTTTCGTAGAAATCACCATCCTGAACCAACTCGGTTTTGCCGGTTGTAAGGTGAGTCATTCCCCTTCCCGCTTCAAAGAAAAATAACTCCTCATTATATTCAAACCCCCAAAAAAACTGATATTCAGTTGTAATTATATCAACCAGGCTATCATCATTATTGAAGACAAATAACTTATTCCTTTCCTGAAAAATAACACTGTCATTATAAAGATAAATTTGCCAGATGTTTCTTATATTGTCAATAGAATCAGCCAAAAATGAAGTATAAGAAATATATTTCAGTTGCCCTCTTGGGTTCTTAATGAATTTACCAAATTCACCCTTCCCCCCAACATAAATATTATTTTGACCATTTCCATTTATTGCTCGTACAGATGAACGATTAGGTAAAAACTTCAACCTCCAGTCAGTACCATCATAAATAAGTAATCCATCTGTATTCCCAAAATACATTATTCCTGAACTGTCCTGATAAACAGCCCAATTTTGAGGCGAAACCCTATAATCTTCAGGGGAATAATCATTTATTGTGTAATTATCAATATAGGGGGCACCTTTTTTGTTTGTCTGAGCAAAACTCACAAAAACTCCTATAAAAAAATAAAAAAGTATGGATAATAGCCGTTTTTCCATTACAAACTCACAAATCGGTTTTAATTATACATAATATTTTCGGGTTCGTGTTGCAAAATATTAAAATATAATTTCGAATACAAATAAAATCCATACCCATAAATTAATATAAATCTTCTAAAATGTTTATCAAATGGTAATTTTTAGATTTTTTGGAACGAATATTTTTCTGAAAAATCACACAGAAACTAAACAGAATCGTAACCATAGCCGAAGAAAAACAGTAAAATAGGATATATAAAATTCACCGGAAAACATACTATGGTAAAGATTCGTTTTTTTAATAAAACAAAAAACCGGTCAATAGAAAACATTTATCGTTTCAAGATCGAAAAAGATTTTTTTTATTTTAGCATAGAAATATTATTAACAGGGTAAGAATAGAAATGAGTAAGGTTAACGAAGAAACATATATACAAGAGCAATTCAATGAATTGTTTATGGATAGTTCACAATCCTATAATGAAGAGGATCGTGAACTTATTCAACGTGCGTTTAATCTTGCCAATGAAATGCATAAGGGTGTTAATCGAAAGTCGGGAGAACCCTATATCCTTCATCCTATTGCTGTGGCCAAAATTGTCAGCAATGAAATAGGCTTAGGCGCAGAAGCTGTGGCCTGTAGCCTTTTACACGATGTGGTTGAAGACACCGAAATTACCCTGGATGATATTCAAAAAGAATTTGGTGAAGTTGTAGCAACTGTCATTGACGGTTTAACAAAGATTGCAGAAGCCTTTGACCAGAAAGAATCCCTCCAGGCAGAGAATTTCAGAAAAATTCTAATGACGCTCACCAAAGATTTACGGGTTATCATAATTAAATTAGCTGACAGGCTACATAACATGCGTACTCTGGATGCAATGCCACCCAATAAACAAATAAAAATTGCCGGGGAAACAATATACTTATACGCACCACTTGCACATAGACTTGGACTGTACTCGTTAAAAAATGAATTAGAGGATTTAAGTCTTAAGTACAGACATCCTGAGAAATATAAAGAAATAAAAGAAAAACTGGAAGCAACAGAGGAAGAAAGAAAAAATGAAATAGAAAAATTCATATTTCCTATCAGAAAAAAGTTGGATGACAACAATATCTCATACAATATAGTTGCAAAACCAAAGCCTATCTATTCCATCTGGAACACCATGCAACAAAACAATCTCGCATTTGAGGAAATTCAAGACTTGTTAAATATTCGGGTGGTAATAGACCCTGTCGACAACAAGTCTGAAAAGGCTCAATGCTGGGATGTTTACTCTTTAATCACGGATCTGTATATTCCAAAACCCGAAAGAATAAGAGACTGGATAAGTTCTCCCAAATCCAACGGGTATGAGGCTCTTCACATAACAGTCATGGGGCCGGAAGGCAAATGGATTGAAGTACAGATACGTTCTAAAAGAATGGATGATTTTGCCAAAAAAGGATTTGCTGCTCGCTGGAAATACAGCAATAAAGAAGAAAGAAACGAAGAACTGGACAAATGGCTCAGCAAAATCCAAGACCATCTAAAAAACCAGAATACCAACGCAATGGAATTCTTAGATGAATTCCGCCTCAATCTGTTCTCTTCAGAAATTTTTGTTTTTACACCCAAAGGAGACATTAAAACCCTTCCTCAGGGATCTACCACTCTGGACCTTGCCTATGACATACACTCTGAGATTGGAAATAAAGCCATCGGAGCAAAAGTCAACCACCAATTAGCTCCATTAAGTCAAAAATTAAATAATGGCGACCAGGTCGAAATATTGACATCCAGCAAACAAAAAATTCAGAAAGAATGGCTTAACCATGTATTTACAGCTAAAGCCAAAGCTAGTATAACAAATGCCATAAAAGCCGAAACAAAAAACCGAATAGACAAAGGCAAACAAGTACTCAAACAAGAACTTGATCAAATGGGGT
The DNA here is from genome assembly GCA_964345495.1 of uncultured Bacteroidales bacterium. GTDB lineage: Bacteria > Bacteroidota > Bacteroidia > Bacteroidales > UBA12077 > JAGXLC01. The sequence goes on from CAYFRV010000116.1 coordinate 5,561, forward strand.
TAAAACCCAACTCAAACTTATTGAAAAAAATTCTCGAAGCATATAAACTTGAATCAAAAGAGGAGCTTTATAGCAAGATAGGGAGTGGCATGATTAAACTTGAGAATCTTGATAAAATAGTAAGAAAACACACACGAAATAAGTTTATCCGCTACTGGGGATTACAAATTGCACGGTCAACCAATATAAATAAAAACAAGAAATCTCATACCCATTCCGCACCTAAAAATCCGGATTTTAACTATAAATCTCCATTCATTATAAAAGAAAAGACAGATGAAAACACATTTCCTTATGAAATTGCTCCTTGTTGCAATCCCATACCCGGAGATGAAGTTATCGGATACAAAAATCCTGACAAAGACATCATAACTGTTCACAAGGCTAAATGTCCTGAAGCTATTAAATTAATGTCAAATCACGGTCAATATGTTGTTCCGGCACAATGGACCACCCACAAGATTCTCTCCTTCCTTGCAAAACTAAGTATAAAAGGAATTGATAGAATTGGGATCGCAAAAGACATTACCACTTTTATCTCTGGAGAATTAGATGCTAACATCAGAAAAATAAATCTAGACACTCTTAACGGCGTATTCGAAGGCTACATAGAATTATATGTCCACAATGTATCCGACCTCAACAATATCATTCTGAACCTAAGTAAGATCAAAGGTGTTGATTCAGTAAAAAGAGTTGAAGATGTTTAGCTGCATTATTTATGAAGTAATAAATACACAAACTAATGCAGGCTTATCGTGGTTTTGATGAAATAAATCTCAAAAAATTTCCAAATCACAGGCACTTTCAGGTACAATATATGATTAACGTATCATGTGAGTTAGAACATTTTTTAAAATTATTCTAAATAATTCATTTTATTCAAAAATTTTATTCTATTTTTATACTAAAATAAACATCAATGGTATATGAGTTGCAGTGAAACATTAGAAACTGTAAAAAAAATATTCAGCAATTATCTTGAAAAAAATGGCCATAGAAAAACCCCTGAAAGATATGCCATCCTGAGTGAAGTCTACTCAAGAGACAATCACTTCGATATAGAGACACTGTATATTTCAATGAAAAACAAAAATTACAGGGTAAGTAGGGCAACGCTCTATAATACGATAGAATTATTGCTGGAAAGTAACCTTGTAGTAAAGCATCAATTTGGTAAAAATATTGCTGAATTTGAGAAAGCTTATCAGTGTGCCCAGCATGACCATATCATTTGCCAAAACTGCGGAAAAGTGATTGAATTTTGCGATCCCAGAATTCAGGAAATACAAAATACCGTAGGCGAGTTAATGGAATTTGATATTGATTATCATTCACTCTATTTTTATGGAACATGTAAAGACTGTAAAAACAAGAAAAACAATCAAAAGAAATAATTTTGTACATTATTTTAAAAAACATATATAAATCCTCTTATAATCAAAGGGGATTTTTTTATTTTTAGAACTTTCAACAATTATCAAAACAAAAATTATGAGTTTAAACGTTTTATTAGGGCTCCAATGGGGCGACGAAGGAAAAGGGAAAATTGTCGATGTCTTTGCTTCAAAATACGATGTGGTAGCGAGATTCCAGGGCGGTCCAAATGCAGGACATTCCCTTGAATTTGACAATGTAAAACATGTCTTGCATAATATCCCTTCCGGTGTTTTTCACAAAGACACCATCAACATTATTGGCAATGGCGTAGTTGTTGATCCCGTTATTCTGAAAAAAGAAATCAATGAACTTAAAGAAAAGGGGATCAACATCAATTCAAATCTCTATATATCAAGAAAAACCCACCTTATACTACCATCACACAGAATTTTAGATGCGGCCTCTGAAGCGGCCAAAGGAAAATCAAAAATTGGCTCTACTTTGAAGGGTATTGGCCCAACCTATATGGATAAAACCGGCAGAAACGGATTACGGATTGGTGATATAGAAGACAACCGGTTTCAGGAAAAATATAACTTCCTGAAAGAAAAGCATAAAACTTTACTCAGGCAATTCGAGAATTTCGACTACAATATAGAAGAAAAAGAACAAGAATGGTTTGATGCTATAGAATTTCTGAAAAAATACCAATTTGTGGATAGTGAACACATAATAAATAAACTGATCAAAGAAAATAAAAATATACTAGCAGAAGGGGCTCAGGGAACTCTGCTTGATATTGATTTTGGCTCCTACCCTTTTGTCACTTCTTCAAATACAATCTGTGCAGGTGCTTGCGCAGGACTTGGAGTCGCTCCTAACAGTCTCGGAAATGTTTACGGCGTTTTTAAAGCTTATTGCACCAGAGTCGGAAGCGGGCCTTTCCCAACGGAACTTGATGATGAAGACGGGGAAAAACTTCAGAACCAGGGAAACGAATATGGCGCTACAACCGGCAGACCCCGAAGATGTGGCTGGCTTGATTTACCTGCATTAAAATATGCAATAATGCTCAATGGCACAACACATCTGGTGATGACAAAAGCCGATGTACTTACAAAGTTTAAAAAAATTAAGGTGTGTACTCACTATTTAATGGAAGACAATACTAAAATTGATTATTTTCCTTATGACCAATACAAAATAAAAGAGCCGGTCTATAAAGAATTCGAAGGCTGGGAAGAAGATATTTCTAAGATTAATAATTTTGATGATCTTCCGGTTTCTTT
>CAYFRV010000117.1:0-8182 GCA_964345495.1 uncultured Bacteroidales bacterium
GACAGGCTATGATTCCATAAAAAAAGCCCCCCGCAAAAAAGGGAGTCAAGAAACAATAGCTTACATTTATTATGATTATGATTAAGATTCGGAATCCAAATACGAATGAATAGCGTTCTTTTCTGCTTTTTTCTCATTTATAGATACTTCCCCTTTGATCGATAATCCATCAAAACCTGAAGCTCCATTGTGTCCGTTTAACTGAATTAACTCCCCAGTTTCAATATCAATTATCTCAGGTTCTCTGACTTTAAACTCAAGATGAATCGACCCCATAAATAAATTTTTCATATTCCAGTCATTTTTTTCTATCCGCTCTTCTCTTTTCAGCATAAGCATTTCCTTTCGTTGTTCCGGTTTGTTTCAGTTGGCAAATCTAAACCGCTATTCTCATGTACAAAAACCAAAAAAAAGCGTTTTTACGATTTCCAATGCCATCACTCTAAACACAAATAATTGATTAACAATTTATTAGATACAAAAAAAGAAAATCAAATTACGATAACTTAAGCTGATAAAGAATCGTAAAAAGAATGTCTGAAGAATTGAAAACGTTTGATAAATTTGCCAAGTAAAATATCATATTAAAATGCCAAAGCAACAAACAGATCACTTATTTCAACTCATAAAATCGCTTTCAAAAGGAGAAAAGCGTAATTTCAGGCTTTATGCCAGCCGGAAATCGAACGGTGAAGGGGTAAAGTTCCTTAAATTATTTGATATACTTGAAAGACAGAAGAAATACAATGAGGATGAAATCCTGAAGAAGGCAAAAGATATTAAGCCCCGTCAATTATCAAACCTAAAAGCACATCTCTACAAACAATTGTTAAGAAGCCTGAGACTTCAGCAGTCAAACAATGATTACGAGATATATATCCGTGAATGGATTGATTATGCAAAAGTTTTATACAACAAGGGGCTTTATAAACAGTCATTGAAAATTTTGGAAAAAACAAAGCACACTGCCGAGCGTCATCAAAAGCCTGTTCTTCAGTATGAGATCATTGAATTTGAAAAACTGATTGAGCTTCAATATATCACAAGAAGTATTGAAAACCGCGCAGATGAACTCACCGATGAGGCAAACAACGTTGGAGAAAGTATTGACTCAGCCAGGAACTATTCAAATCTTGCCTTGAAATTATACAGTCTTTACCTGAAAGTTGGCTCCGTGAGAAACAAAAAAGATATGCTGATGGTCAGCCAGTTCTTTTCTTCTCATTTTCATCCGCCGCGCAATATCAGTCAATGTTCCTTTTATGAAAAATTATACATCTACCAGGCGCATGTATGGTATTACAACATCATTCAAGACTTTGTAAGGTGTTATAAATACTCAATAAAGTGGGTAGAACTGTTCCGTGAAAATCCGGAGATGATAATAAGTCAAACGGATTTGTATCTGAAAGGGATAAACAACCTCCTTGTTTCGCTCCACATGACAAGGTACCACAGCTTATTTAAGAAGGAAATCGATCATCTGATGGATCTGCCAAATCAGGAAAACATTCCTTTAACAGACAACAACCTGCTGCTATACAATCTTTTCAAATATACCCATCTTATCAATTACCATTTTCTTGAAGGAACCTTTACAGAAGGAACCCAATTCATTCCGGAAATTAATTCCTTCATAGAAAAAAACAAACAACGCCTGGACAATCACCGGGTACTTGTTCTTTACTATAAAATTGCCAGTTTGTATTTTGGCAGTGGTGATTATCACAATGCTATTCTCTATTTAAACTACATTCTCAACTACAAAGACACTTCGCTCAGAGGAGATATACATTGTTTTTCAAGGCTGTTAAATTTAGTCAGCCATTACGAACTCGGCAATGATGAGTTGGTAGAATACCAGATTAAATCAACTTATCGGTTCCTCTATAAAATGGACAACTTACAGGAAGTACAAAAATATATTCTTACTTTTCTGAAAAAGCTCACGCGCATTGAACCCCATGAACTAAAAAATGCATTCAAAGTGTTGTACGAAAAGCTGTTAGCCCTTGAGAACAATCCTTTTGAAAAGCGAGCTTTCTATTACCTGGACATGATATCCTGGCTGGAAAGTAAAATTCAGGATCGGCCTGTACAAGATGTTATCAAGGAAAAAGCGCTAAAAGAGCAGGAAAAATGAATTAAAACAGTCCGGTAAAAAATATTCTCTCAATAGAAGAATACATAGTAACTGCATTCTCTGGTTAAAACAAAGGCAAAATTTTCATTAAATTTGTAGAAACCTGAAAAATTGCTTCTATGAAGAAACTGGTCGTTTTAACAGGTTCCGGCATAAGTGCAGAAAGTGGCATAAAAACTTTCCGTGATATGGGTGGCTTATGGGAACAATACGATGTCACAGAAGTTGCCAGTCCTGATGCATGGGAACGAGACCCGGAGTTAGTGCTTCGTTTTTATAACGAAAGAAGAAAACAATTACTGGAATCTGAGCCCAATATCGGACATAAAACTTTGGCCGAGCTGGAAAAGTATTTTGATGTTCAAATCATTACCCAGAATGTGGATGACCTGCACGAGCGGGCTGGAAGCTCCAACGTACTTCACCTGCATGGCGAAATCAGAAAGGCACAAAGTACTGCCGATCCAAATCTGATTTATGATATAGAAGGCTGGGAATTAAAGCTGGGAGATAAATGTGAAAAAGGATCCCAGTTACGTCCGTACGTTGTCTGGTTTGGCGAACCGGTACCAAACATACAAAAAGCCGCAGAAATCAGTGGTCAGGCAGACATATACGCTGTAATCGGAACGTCCCTGCAGGTTTATCCAGCGGCAGGTCTCGTTGATTTCGTGAATGAAAATGTTCCCTTATATGTTATCGATCCGCAGGCATCACGACCGGGAAGAACAGAAAATGTGAGGCTAATCCAGGAAAAAGCAGGCACAGGAGTGCCAAAAATGAAAGAAGAACTTATAAAATAGGAACCACATAAGGCATATAAGTACACATAAAACTCTGCTTATATAAACTTTTGTGAGTCAATATAATAAAATTTAACAACTAAAATTTGAGGATAAAATATAATAAAGACAATATATAAGGCACCTAAAAAAGAAGAGAATTTTCTTATATGAACTTATTTGCCTTATATAGTTCAAAAATAAACTATGAAACCTATAAAAGAACTCTTTACCCATATTGGCCGGTACTTTATTTTAATGGGACGCGTATTTGCCCCCCCTGAAAAGAAGAAAATGTACTACAGGCGGATTCTGCAGGAAATAGAATTTCTGGGAATTAATTCAATGGGGATTGTGGCGATTATTTCCATATTTATCGGAATGGTCATTACGATTCAAACAGCCTACAATACGGACAGCCCATTATACCCCACTTATCTAATTGGCTTAGCTGTGAGGGATATTCTATTGCTTGAATTCTCATCCACAATTGTTGCTTTAATCCTCTCTGGAAAAGTGGGGTCGAATATTGCATCCGAGCTTGGAACAATGAGAATTACCGAACAAATAGACGCACTTGAAATTATGGGAGTGAATTCAGCGAGTTATCTAATCATTCCTAAAATTATAGCCGCTGTGTTTTTTATGCCATTTCTAACCATCATGAGTATCTTTATCGGACTTTTCGGTGGATGGCTGGGGGGAATTTTCACCGGGGTGATTTCTTCTGCTGACTATCTCCAGGGTATTCAATTTGCGTTTATTCCATATTACATAACGTATACTTTGATAAAAGCTGCCATATTCGGATTTATAATAACTTCGGTTTCTGCTTACAGGGGCTACTATTCTTATGGGGGAGCTTTACAAGTAGGAAAAAACAGCACACGTGCAGTTGTTGACAGTAGCATTCTGGTTTTGGTTTTTAATTACATTTTAACTCAACTATTATTGACATGATTCGGGTAGAAAACGTATACAAAGCATTTCAGGGAGTTGAAGTCATAAAAGACATCAACGTCGATTTCGAGGAACGTAAAACCAACATGATCATTGGAGCCAGCGGATCAGGAAAAACCGTACTTTTAAAGTGTATAGTTGGCTTGCTGACTGTTGATAAAGGGCGGGTATATTATGACGACACTGTTTTTAGTGAACTTTCTTTCCAGAAAAAAAAGGAGATTCGGAAAAATATCGGCATGGTTTTTCAGGGCGGAGCGCTGTTCGATTCGGCAACTGTTGAAGAAAATGTCAAGTTTCCCCTGAACATGTTCACTGAAAAAACAGATAAGGAAAAATCAGATAGAGTCAATGAATGCCTGGAACGCGTGAATATTCGAAATGCCAATCATCAATACCCGGGAGAAATAAGCGGTGGAATGCAAAAACGTGTAGCCATTGCTCGAGCTATTGCCTTAAATCCAAAATACTTGTTTTTCGATGAGCCCATTTCCGGCCTCGATCCCATGACAGGAATCAGAATTGACAAGCTGATCGAGGAAATCACCAAGGATTTCCACATTACAACAATTATCAATACGCATGACATGAATTCGGTAATGGAAATGGGTGAAAAAATCGTATTTATCCATGAAGGACAAAAATGGTGGCAGGGAAGTCGCGAAGAGTTATTCGAATCAAACAACCAGGAACTAAACAATTTTGTTTTCGCAACTAAACTCGCGAAGCATGCCAAAGGTATGATGAGCGATGAATCAAATAGTAGATCATAGATGGTGGATTATCCAAAATCAACCATCTAACATACATCATCGATCATCATCCCAAATCATAAATTCGCTGAAGCCTTTCAGGATCATGAATGGTTATGTTTTTTCCTTCAATGCTTAAAATATTATCTTTTCGGAATTCAGATAAAATACGGATTACATTTTCCGTGCTCATATCAATCAACTGGGCAATTTCTTTGCGGCTGATCGGGAGTTCAAATTCATTTTTCTTATAAATATGCTGTGCAAAAAACAGAAGAATATAAGCAATACGGCCTCTTAGCTGTTTTGTATTGATGCTCATTCGTGTGTTAATCACATCATCCGAGACTTTGCTTATCTTTTCAAGAAAATCCAGGGCAAAGTCTCCATTCTTTCTGATTAAATTCTTTATCATATCGAGTTCTACAAAGCAAACCACAGAGCTTTCAATAGCTGTAATTGTATAGAGCTGCTTCTGATTGGAAAATATACTCAAAAGCCCTACAAAGTCCATAGGTTTAGCTATGCTAATGATATGTTCCTTTTCATTTTTTTCGGTAGATAAAAGTTTTACCAGGCCTTTCTGCAGATAAAGAAAATGCCCAATCCCATCCCCTTCTCTGCATATTATTTCACCTTTTTCATAAGCATATTCTTTTTTGTACTCATCAATTAATTTTAATTGCTCTTTCGTAAGTTTATTAAATGCCCATGTACGATAAACGCAGTTTGTGCAGGATTGATGATTCAATTCTTGTGCCATTTCTTTAGTTTTTTATGATATATATCAATTATGATATTTAATAGTCTAACAAACAAATCTAAATATTTTCATATCCATATATTTGTAAAAATACTGTTAATATTTTAACAAGTAAAAAAGATTAAAGTTAAAACAAAATTGATCAAAATATGAAAAAGATTGTCATTTTAGGTGGTGGTACCGGCGGAACCATCATGGCTAACAAGCTCCGCAAAACACTCAGTAAAGAAGAATGGGAAATCACTGTTGTTGACAAAGACAAAACACACTACTATCAACCCGGTTTCCTGTTTATTCCTTTTGGAATTTATGGGAAGGATGATGTGATTAAGCCGAAGGCCAATTTCATTCCTTCCGGTGTAAAATTAGTATTCCAGGAAATCGACAAGATCGAACCATCGGAAAATAAAGTATTATTAGGCGACGGACAGATTCTGAATTACGACTATCTGATCGTAGCTACCGGAACAAATATCGATATTGACGAAACACCTGGTCTGAATGATAAATTGTGGCGCAAAGACATCTTCGATTTCTATACCTTAAATGGAGCGCTCGAACTAAGAAAGCGTCTCCGTGACTGGGAAGGCGGCGAACTCGTGGTAAACATTGCAGAAATGCCATTTAAATGCCCGGTTGCTCCTCTGGAGTTTACTTTCCTGGCTGATGCCTACTTTACGGAAATTGGTATAAGAGATAAAGTGAATATTACATACGCAACACCACTCCCCGGAGCATTTACAAAACCCAAAGCCTCAAAAATGCTGGGCGAGTTGCTCGAGGAGAAAAATATCAATGTCGTACCGGATTTCTACCTGGAAAAAGTTGACAATGAGAATAAAAAAATTGTTTCGTACGATGAAAGGGAAATCCCATTTGATATACTAAGCATTGTCCCTGTAAATGCGGGCTCTTCAATCGTTGAAAGAAGCGGCATGGGTGATGATCTGAATTACATTCCAACCAACAAACACACCCTGCAATCAAAAAATTATAAAAATGTATTTGTGTTGGGTGATGCTTCAGACATCCCCACCTCAAAAGCAGGCTCAGTAGTTCATTTTGCTTCGGATGTATTGTACGAGAACATCCTGAGCGCTATTGAAGGACGACCGCTCAATGCGAAGTTTGACGGACATGCCAACTGCTATATCGAAACAGGACATGGAAAAGGTTCAATCATCGACTTTAACTACGATACAGAACCATTGCCTGGTACATTTCCACTTCCGGGGGTTGGACCGTTTGGACTACTTCAGAATACCAAAATGAACCACTACGGGAAAATCCTTTTCCGCTGGATATACTGGCACATATTGCTTAAAGGAAAAGAGCTGCCAATAGAGTCTGAAATGACCATGGCTGGTAAAAAACAATAAAAATGATGAACTATGGCTGACAACAATCAAGATATACAACGACAAATTAATGAGATGAACGAAAAGCTGGACACCGTTCTTCATCATGTGAATCAGCAACGCCTGAAGAGTGAGATGGTGGATGATTTCATGTCTGATGCTTCTATTATTACAAAAGATGCATGGGATTCAACAGTAAAAGAGCTGGATGACCAGGGGATAGAGCTCAATGTAGACGACATTAAACAACTAATTTTCAAGCTATTAAAAAACATTGGGAACTTCACACAAATGATTGAACTTTTTGAAAGTTTTAATGACCTGGCAAAAGATGTAGGTCCGATTACAAAAGAAGTGGGCATCGATACGATTAAGAAGCTCCATGAATTCGAGCAAAAAGGGTACTTTGAGTTTTTCAGTGAACTCACAGGTGTCATGGATAAGCTCGTAGAAAATTATTCTCCGGAGGATATAAGGGAGCTTTCCAACAATATTGGTACAATCATGGAAATCGTCCGCGGCTTAACTCAGCCTGAAGTACTAAATGCGGTTAACCATGCCGTCAACGTCTATCAGGAGATGGATAAAGAAAATATTGAGGAGTATTCGATGTGGAAAACATTCAGAACGCTCAATTCAAAAGAGATGAAGAAAGGAATGGGATTCATCATGACATTCATGAAACAGCTTTCACAAGAAAAAGATCAAAATAAATCAAATTCATAAACTTTTAAAATAAACAATTATGGCACAAAAAACAATAGCAGGAGTGAACGTAGATGTAACCGAAGAAGGTTACCTGGAAGATTACACTCAGTGGAATGAAGATATTGCAAAGGAAATCGCAAAAGAAGAAGGTATAGAACTGACAGATAAACATTTCGAAGTATTAAAATTCCTTCGCGAAAAATACGCGGAAGGCGCCAGTCTGACCATCCGAAAAGTCGGCAAATCAGGCATTACAGACATTAAAGAATTTTATAAACTGTTCCCCGGCGGTCCGCTGAAGAAATCTTCTAAAATTGCCGGTATACCGAAACCAACAAGTTGTGTTTAAAAAAATTAATAGCTATGGAAAATAACGATCATCAAATTAAAAAAGTGGCCATAATCTGTGCCAAAGGAAACCTTGAAGACGTATATGCTTCACTGGTTCTTGCTAATGGAGCGGTAATGGACGGAAAAGAAGCCAAACTCTTTTTCACGTTTTTTGGAATGGATGCCATCATCAAAAAACGTATGAATAAATTACAGACAGCGACAGTCGGAAATCCGGCTTTACGTCTGCCCAACGGCTGGAGAATGCCTAAGTGGCTTGGAATGATCCCCGGAATGCAGAACATGGTATCCGGCATGATGAAAAAACAAATGGATGAGCTGGATGTTCCCCCGGTTGATGAATTCCTGGATATGATCACTGCCGG
>CAYFRV010000118.1:0-8142 GCA_964345495.1 uncultured Bacteroidales bacterium
CTGTTTTACTAACCGATTTGCTCATTGCGGTGTCGGTAATGCTGGAAACTTTTTAGTCACATTCAGAAGTAGAGGTAAATTTTAAAATTGCCATCAATTTTTAATAAATAGTAAGCTGTTGGCTTTTAGCTATTGGCTATTGGGACAAAGAAACAGAGGCCGTTGAAACAAATGAACTCCTAAACAATTAAACAACTCAACAATTTAAAATACCGAATGACCATCGAATTAAACCGCAATGGACGCAAAGAAGGCGCAAAGAACCCAATTGCAGTAGCAGCTTACTAAGCAGGCGGCGAAAGACAAGTTTCGTTTTCAGCAGACAGAATACATCAACCGTACGAAAGTTTGCAAAATTTGCCATATAATATTTCTGAACACCAACCCGAAACCCGAAACAATAGAATGACAACCGAAAATAACCGCAAGGATAGTAGCATTGGCAGCAGCAGGTGTGAATGAGTAATTATGGTGCAGGATAATATTTTTCAAGATCGTAATTGCTATTTTTTGAAGAGTTTCTGGGAGAAACTATCTGTTTCTGTTTCCAGTTTCAAGGTATAAATACCGGTTGACAGGCTTGAAACGTTAATTACCTCTTTATTTTCCAAATCTCTCTTTTCAATTTTGACATCGCCGAAATTATCAGCAATTGTCAGGCGTTTTATTCCTTTCCTGCCCATTTCAATATTCAAATGATCCCCTAGCGGATTTGGATATATGAAAACGTTAATGTCTGATATTTCTGTACTACTCATTTTTTCTTTAACGACAACCTCCTGTTTCTGAGTATTGATAAACTTTCCGTTACCTTCATAAACCCATGTTATAGAATAATTTCCCACATCCTCATATTTAAGCGGATCATTGGTTTTCCCGTGAATGGTGTCACCGCTGACATCTATCGCGACAGGAAATTCGTTTATACTAACCGCTTCCTCTCCTACAATGGTAGGGAGATTCTCTTTAACCGGAAAAGGGCTTTGCCATGCAAATTGCGGATAACCGCTATTTATTTGATCATGTCTTGCCCAGATGTCTTCTTTTCCATTTGTTTCCTCAAAGACGAAATCCCATTTATTTTTAAGGTAAGTAATATTTTTTTGCATTTGTGCAGTGGTCAATCCGGTTCCACCATTACTGTATTTTAGCCCGGATGTTTCAACATCCCAAAAACAGTTATAAACTCTGGTTGTATCTTTCCTTTTTCCTATAATTCCACCAATATCAGACATGCCACTTACTCTGCCTGTACTGTAACTATGGATCACAGCACCAGAATTAACACCAACTAATCCCCCGGCAATTCCGGTTTCTGTAATTACATCAACAAAACTGTAGCAATTTTTAATTTCTCCGTTAGCATTTATCCCCACTAATCCACCTGCAAAGGCTCTACCTGAAACCCTTCCGGTTGTATAGCATTTTTCAATGAGACCATTGCCAATTCTACCTGCTAAAGCTCCAGCTTTTATTTTGCCTTCGATATCTACATTTACCACCCCTAAATTTTCAATTTTTGTTCCATCTCCCCCAACACCAAATAATCCCACTTCATTCTCCAATGGCCTCTTAATTGAAAGTCCATTTATGACATGCCCTTGTCCATTATAAGTACCAGAAAATGGGAGAGCACTGTCTCCAATCGGATTAAATCCTTTTCCATCATCCCATAATTCTGTAGATGATGCTTCTATATCTGCTGTTTGAATAAAATGTTTATTCCACAATTTATTATACTTTGAAAGCCAATAAAGATGGTTTAAATTTTCAATCCGATATGGATTTGTTTTAGTACCTTTTCCAGCAGGCTCAACAGCAGTTTGAGCCGGAACAGAGGCAGATAAAAAGAGAAAAACACTAATAATGCCTGCTGTAATTAAATAAAGACTAAAACGTTTCATCTTATGATTGGATTAGAGATCTACAAATTGAGCGATTGTTCCGGTTTACGATTTGCAATTGCCACAAATCTACAAAATAATCTCCCTTAAATCAACAACCCAAACATTCTAATTATCAGAATCTAACAATTAAATTGTTTATTCTATTGTCCATTTTTTATTTCTTCCACAAACGCTTCAATTTCGTTATGATTGATTTTTGAAACACTCTCTTTTACGCCGGCAATTTTCTTTACCAAAGCTTTTTCCACAAAATTCATTTTTTCAAAAAGAAACTCCCCTCCCATTATTTTTTTACTTTGTGCATGAGCTCGTAATATTTCCGGGAATGCTGTGTTAAATTGATTTTTAGCTTCATTTTCATGCATACAGCATAAAAACAATCCCAATCTTTTCTGAAGCAATTCCTGCGTATACTTTTCTATAAATTGTTTTACCTTTTTTTGAATTTGACCCGCATGGATCGATCCTCCAACAATAATCCCATCAAATTGAGAAACATCAAAGTTTTTATCTTTTTTCAGATTAAAGAGTTGTGCCTTTTCTTCGCCAAGTCCCTCCTTAATCTTTTGTGCCACTTTCTCTGTAGTTCCATGATTAGTAGCATAAATGATAGCAGTTCTCATAATGTTGATTTTATTGGTTAAAATAATAAGAAATTCCTGCTCTAAAAAATGCTGAACCTGGTGTATCAAACTCTGGTTTGTTATAAAAGTCTTTATATAATTGTGACCCTCTGTAAAAATTGCAATAAAAACCCAATTTACTACCATTATTTAAAACAATTGGTATAGTTTCCAAACCAAACACAGGCCCATTTGAAAACCTGTTATAACTATAATCCGGCAATAATCCTGTATTAGTTACATTCAATAAATTATACTGAAACATAAACCCTATTTTTAGACTGAACAGATGTTCATCCAACTCGTTTCTGAAAAGACCAAAGTTGTATGTCACCGGTAGCATAAACTGAGAAACCCCAAGTTTTCGGTCTCCTGAAAAATTGTTTCGTTCATCATCATAATTGAAGGTTTGGCTGTTATACATGTAATCAATGCCGGTTTCCAGGCTGTTAATGAACAAAGGCATCTCTGCATGAGCTCCTGCATGAATGCCAGTACTTGTCGCACCTGTATAGGCATCGACTTCAGCTGTTTCTAATTCCGAAAAATCTGTATTTTCAACTATTCCGCCTTTATTGATACCCATTCTGACAGATAACTCGGGGGACCACTCTCCCTCTTTTCTAGCTGTTTTGTTGGAAGATACACATCCGAAGAAGAAAAATAAAAAAATAAGAAAGCTCCATTTAAATTTGTTTTCCATTTTCAATAAGTTTTAAAATTTGAATTAAATATTGAAAACAAAAGAAAGGAAATGGATAAACATATAAGTCTTATTTTTTCGAATTGAGGTATCAAAACCTGAAAAAGAAGTCTTACTTTTGTGAGACACCATTAAACAGGCACATTCAGAAGTAGAGGTGAAAATTATAATTAGCATCAGTTTTCTAATAAGTAGTAAGCTATTAGCTATTGGCTGTTGGCAAAAAACAGTCGCCGTTGAGACAAATAAACTTCCAAACAATTAAAAATTTAAGCTTTTATGAAGTGCCTAAAAAAAGCGAATTCCAACTTAGATGTGAAATCCGCTTATTCTGAATGAAAAAAAGTCTATTTCAATTAAATTAACCTTTCTTTTTCTTTAGTCTTTCAATTTCCTCGTTGGCATCTTCCAGTTTCTTCTCCAATTCTTCCTGTTTCTCTTTGGCTTCGGCAAGTTGTTTCTCATATTCCTGGGCTTTTCTGGTGGATTCTTCCTGCGTAGCTTGCAATTCCTCCATATTTTGCCTCATTTCTTCTTCCTGGGAAGACATCTCTTCTGCCTGTTGCTGCGTTTTTTCAAGCAATTCTTTCGTCTTGCGATTGGTTTCGGAAGCACTTAAAGTACTTGCAATACTCAGGGAGGCTTCTTCAACAAATTCTATCTGATATTCTTCAAGTTTATTAAATGAGGCGATTTCAATGATCCCATATACTTCCTCCTCAATCTTCATCGGAACAATAAGGAGCGCTTTAGGATTCGAACCTCCAAGTCCACTGGTAATTTCAATATAATCATCCGGTATGTTGGTCATGTAAATACGTTCTTTCTCAATTGCACATGTACCAACAAGTCCTTCACCCGGTTTAAATGTTTTCTCAATATATTTTCGCTTGTTAAAAGCGTAAGCGGCCTGCAATTCGTAGAAGGCATCATTTTCATCATCATTATTTCGCACAAACAAGCCACCCTGATTGGCATTCAGATATTGAACAAGAAAACTGATTATTTTATAGGATAATTCTTTAATATCTTCTTGTTGGCGTAAAATATCATTCAGCTTTGTCATCCCCTCGTTTGACCAACGCCGCTGCTCTTCTTCCTTACGTTTCTCAGCCTCAAGCTCTGATGCTTCTTTCAATTTATCTCTCATTTCCAACAACACATTTCTTAGGTGATCTTTTTCGCTCAATATTTCAATATTATGATCAAAATTTCCTTCTCCTACCTGCCGGGCAAATTCACCTGTCTCTTTTAAGTATTCAATCATGTTAGATAAGGCCGAATTCATCTTACCGATTTCATCATCGCTCTTTTTCAGTCCTTCATCAATCTGAACATACAAATCTCCCTGAGACAACTTGTCTATCACCTGTGTAGTTTTATTAACCGGTTGCTGGACAATTCTTTTTACAACTATATTTCCAACCAGTAAAGCTAAATAACCCAATACAACAAACCAAATGACATGAAGAATACCGAGGTATCCGACAAAATATGCACCAATAGCAATGATCAGATTTGAAAGCAAATTGGAAAAAGCAGTTTTAAAAACGATTGTTCCTTTGTACTTGAAACGATAAGATAACACAGCCATAGGTAGTACAAAGAAAATAATTACCAGAATAAAAATTAATGCTGAACTCATAGTCAACTTTTTTATTTGAGCGAAAAATAGTATTTTTTTTACTTATATCAAAAATCTATAATCCAAATTCCATGCTTTAGAATAAACACTCAATAAAATCACTTGTAATAAAAATATTAGCATGTTGTCATATAGGTAAAAAAACATTTTTATTAATTTTACGTCTAATGAAAATGACTGGTTTATATCAAAACCAATGATAATTAAAGTTTGTTTTAGCAGGAAAATAGTTTTAAATTGAAATTAATGTATGCTTGAAGATATAGTAAAAATACAACCCCGGACAGACAGAAATTATTACGCTGCTACTTTTGAATTTGCGATCCCCATCAAACATCCAAAAGAGAAAGCCGCCCAGTATTTTAAATGGGGATTGATTTTCCATGCAAAAGGCAAACCTGCCGAAGCTTATAAATGGTATGAAAAAGCTCTTTTCCTGCATAAAAATCCCTTCTACCTGAAACAGATGGGTATTTTACATCATGAAATGGGTTATTACAAAGATGCCTTATATTACATCCGAACTGCAATTGATATCGAAAAAGCAACCCAACAACAGGAAGCAGCGCAAGAAAAAGCACAAACCCAATTCAATCACCCTGAATTTATCGTATCCGGTTCATCCGAAAACAGCAACGAATTTGTATATCATTATACTTCAGATAATTAGGTTCTAATTATAAATAGTAGAATAATATTAAGCTATCCAGTAAATATTCGAACGGGTGAAAGGGAGAACGAGCGAACGGGCGAAATGGAGATAGGGTGAAAAACTCAATATATACGGGAATGGAAGTAATTATAACCCCGATTAGTTTGCCATTCCGGCCTTTTTCGGGGTTGTATTTTTCTAGGCTTAATAATAATCTTTCGAAATACAATTATTTATTTACTTTAGCATGTACCTGATCAACCTCCTTTCCAATTAATTGTGGGGTTAAAATTTTTCAGGGACATCATATTCAATTTGCTGAATAAAGAATTTAGCATAGGAATGCATCCCTTTATCCAATTTCCATTTGGCTTCAATAGAAGTGGGAATATTCATTCCATCTATTTCTTTGTAATCGGAAACAACTCCTATCCATTTTTCCTTTCTTTCTTTTTCCATATATCGATCTGTTTCAAGTCTTGTAATTTGTCCCGGCTCATTGAAATAAACGATATAGTGCACAGAGATTCCATTGTAAGTGAAGGTAACTTTTGCTTTCTCCGAATCTATAGCAGTCCACCGAAGGTTATCCCCGGGCAACAGATTCGTGGGAAACCATACACTCTCTCCCAGCCAGCGCAGCAATTCGGCCTGATCAACATGTTCGCCTTGTTCATCTACTAGTTTAAATAAAGAAAACAAGGAAACAACTAATTTTCCTTTTCCACCAATGAACATATCCCTGGCAGTAAAAAGCGAAGTTTTCCCCTTCCATAAAAAACCCGGAGTTTCTGCAGTGAAATACTGTTCGCCTTTAATATCAGTCCATTTCTTATCCTCTGCCGGTTTGAATGTTCCGTTATGTTTCAACCTTACATAACTGATATACGGCTGACCATCTTTTAAAGCATAGCGAAAATACCGCTGAACCGGTTCTGGTAACCCTTTCAACTGCGAATAATTGAACGTCCTCGAGGAAATTTCACTTGAACCGGAAAATAGCTCACTGATATCTTTTTTAAAATTACTGTTAAGTTTAGCTTTACCGACAAGTGGAACAGCTATTATTAACCCCACTGCAATAAGAATTGTAATTAAAATCATAGGCTTCGTTTTCATTTTTTTAAGATTTAGGTAAATAAAAAATAAAATATACTCCCGAAAACAAAGGAAATTAAAAACAACCAGAGAATGGTCTCATTTTATTGTCAGGAAGTATCATCGTAACAAAAACAAGACTCATTTTTCTGAGACATCTTTTTGGTAAGCCCCGGGGGTAGTTCCGGTTATATTTTTAAATACTCTGTTAAATGTTGCTTTTGAATTAAACCCACTTTCATAAGCAAGCCCTATGATCGTAATTTTTTCATTCTTTTCATCCCTGCATAATTTTTTAAACTCCTCAACCCTGTAATGATTGATAAAATCAAAAAAATTCTTATTTAAATGCTTATTAATTGTCCTGGATAGATATTCCGGCGTAACGTCCAGATCTTTGCTTAGTTTATTAATTGTCAGATCGGAATTTAAGTAGGATTTATGCTCCTTCATATAATCCTGTAGGGTATATATAAATTTCCGCTCCTTTCCCGGAAGAAATTGTTGATCAGTTTGTTGTTTTACCGCGTTTTCAAGATCCAGATTAATCTTTTGTGTTGCAAATAAGTTGCCCTGCCGAAGGCCAAAAAAGCCAAGGAAAACAATATATACAGCTCCAAAAACAAAGCTAAGAAACTGAAGCATTCCAAACGGTGCGATTGGATAAAACAAGTCAATAATATAAACCGAATTGATAATTACATAAACAACTAATGCGGCTGCTAAAAGCGTATGAAGCCAACTCAGATCGATGTTTTCCACATGAGAAAAATACGTCTTAATTTTCCGCTGATATCGCTGTACCAATTTCAGCCCCCAATAAAAATAACCAATAGTGGAAACAGCAATGGCTACGACAAAAATTTTGTAAGTAATAAAGTCAGTGAATGCTTCATTGCTTATTAGCTCAATTTTCTGGCTGGACGGAAGTGAATAGATATCCATCCATAATACTGAAACCATGATAAGAAAAGGAAAAAAATGCAGTACGTAAACGGGACGAAAACTAAAATGCTGGTCAGTCAGTGATTTTATATAAAACCAAAGTACAGGACCGTGCAATAGAATGAACGGAGGAGCTGTATTAATGAATGAAGGATAAGGAAATCCGTGTTGGCGGTTATAAAACTCGATATAGCTCAATACGAAATTCAGGGCATAAAGTAGAAAAAAGCTTCCTAATATATTGTCAGACAAACTTTTTTCTTTTTGAGCGAATATTAATGCTGCAAGAAACAAAGCTTCAAAAATACCGATGATTAGTATGAATTCCATGTTTTCAGCGTTCCTTCATAATTACTGTTTATCAAAAATAGCAAATACATTTTTTATCTGGAATGGAACTATAAAATTGTTGAATTTTTTTTATGAATTTTGAGCAAATATGAAAGAAAAGTAATCCTGCAATTGTCTGTTTCAAAAGAAAAGGTATCCTTTTCTGAACACCTCTTCTTTTGTTTAAATAGTAAATTTTGTTTTCAAAGATGCCCCCTTAATATGCGCTATTTATAAAT
>CAYFRV010000119.1:0-8089 GCA_964345495.1 uncultured Bacteroidales bacterium
GTTTTTGAAAGTAGGCTTCTGCGTTATTCAGGTATATTTTATTTGGAAAGTTTTTTTACAGATTACTATCTGCAAAGATGAAAGAGAGCGAGGATATAAACTGTATTTTATATAGGATAGAAGTTATATGAAGGATTTGACAAACGGGAAAGAGGGAAGTTTGATTTTGAAATTTGCATTGCCAATGCTTCTGGGTAATGTGTTTCATCAATTATATAATGTTGTAGACAGTGTGATTGTAGGAAAGTTTATTGGAAAAGAAGCTTTGGCAGCTGTGGGAGCATCTTTTCCCGTGATTTTTGTGTTTTTTGCACTGGTGTTGGGTATTTCTTCGGGAAGTACGGTTGTTATTTCTCAGTATTTCGGTGCGGGAGATCATCAGAAAGTAAAAAAGACTGTGGATACCCTTTTTATCTTTCTGTTTTTCGCTTCATTGGTTGTCGGGATGTTGGGTTTTCTTTTCAGCAGAGAAGTCTTCCTTCTTTTACAACTCCCGGAAGAGGTAATTCCTATGGCTGAAACTTATCTTAAAATATTTTTTGGTGGAGTAATGGCTTCTTTCGGATTTATGGGGGTGAGTGCTTCGTTAAGGGGGCTTGGCGATTCCAAAACACCGTTGTATTTTTTAATTATTTCAACTGTCTTTAATATCGGTTTTGATATTTTGTTTGTGGTCGGGTTTAACTGGGGAATATCAGGTGTGGCTTTTGCAACTATTTTAGCTCAGGGAGGCGCTTTTATAACTGCCTTGTTTTATTTAAACCGAACCCATCAAATCATACATTTTTCTATTCTTAACTTAAAGTTTGATTGGAAGTTGTTTAAGCAAAGCATGAGAATTGGATTGCCGACAGGCGTACAGCAAACTGTTGTCGCTATGGGTATGATGACTCTGGTGAGTATTGTGAATCAATTTGGTACCAACGTTATTGCAGCATATTCTGTGGCTGCCAGAGTAAATTCCTTAGCTACCTTGCCTGCTATGAATTTTTCTGCTGCCCTGGCTACTTTCGTAGGACAAAACCTGGGAGCTAAAAAAGAGGAACGTGTAAAAACCGGATTTATAGCAACCTTGAAGATGTCGTCTGTTATTTCCGTTCTGGTTACGCTTCTTGTAGTATTTTTTGGAAGTTTCATAATGAATTTATTTACAAATGATGCAGAAGTTGTGAAGTTCGGAGTAGAATATTTGATGATTGTCGGTTCTTTTTACCTGGTTTTTTCTGCTATGTTTGTTACATCAGGGGTTTTAAGAGGAGCAGGCGCCACTTTAATTCCTATGATTACAACAATTTTTTCTTTATGGGGAATTCGCATTCCCGGAGCTTATTTTCTGTCCGAGAGAATCGGAGAAACAGGTATATGGTGGTCGATCCCTATTGGCTGGTTTATGGGTCTGGTAATGGCTTATGCTTATTATCTGACCGGAAAATGGAAAAAGAAAGTGGTAGTAAATTAATTGATTTTGTTTAGGATTGATTATTTGCCGGATTGTTGTACCTTTGCAGAAAGTTTGAAATAAATAAACAGTTTTATGTTATACTCTATGACCGGCTATGGTAAAGCCGAGAAAAGTTACCAAAACAAGAAAATCTCCGTAGAATTAAAATCATTGAATAGCAAATATTGTGATATTAATGTAAAAATTCCTTATCACCTTCGAGAAAAAGAGCTTGAGATTCGTAAATTACTTAATAATCAGCTACAGCGAGGAAAAATTAACTGTATGCTTGTGCAGGAAGTCTCGGATGAGGAAAAAGCTTCAACAATAAATTCCCCCGTGGTTAAGAATTATGTGAAACAAATTCAGGAGATATCAAATGATATTAATCTTGAATTTAGTCAGGAATTGTTAAGAGCTGCTTTGCAAATGCCCGAGGCTCTGGAGAAGTATGAAGACGAATTAGATGAGGAAGAATGGAATACGATTTTTGAAACATTGCAAAATGCCATTGACGACCTCAATTCCTTCAGAAAACAAGAAGGAGAGGCTATGGAAAAAGATTTTAAAGATCGGATTCAGAAGATGTCACAACTCCTTAAGGATTTGGAACCATTTGAGCAAAGCAGAATCGAGAAGGTCAGAGAGCGATTACATGAAAAATTTACAGAAATCAAAGGGGAATATGATATTGATGAGAATCGATTCGAACAGGAAGTAGTTTATTACCTCGATAAATTTGATATTACAGAAGAGAAGGTCAGGCTTCAAAATCATTTTGATTATTTCCTTGAAATGATTGAACAACCGGTTGCTTCCGGGAAGAAATTAAATTTTATTGCTCAGGAAATGGGTAGAGAAATAAATACTATTGGCTCCAAAGCCAGTGATATGGATATCCAGAAAATTGTTGTCCAGTTAAAGGATGAACTTGAAAAAATTAAGGAACAATTGATGAATGTTCTGTAATCCCCGATTAACTTCATGTTTATGAAAGGCAAATTAGTGATTTTTTCTGCCCCATCAGGTTCGGGTAAAACAACAATCGTGAGAAGGCTTTTGGAAAAAGACCTGAATCTTGAATTTTCAATTTCTGCCTGTAGCAGACCTAAAAGAAATTATGAAGTTCACGGTAAAGATTATTACTTTTTTAATATAGAGGAATTTAAAAAGAAAATTGACCAGGGAGAGTTTGTAGAATGGGAGGAGGTATATCAGGATCATTTTTACGGAACATTGAAATCAGAAATAGAAAGGATTCGTCATCAGGGAAAAAATGTTATTTTTGATGTTGACGTCAAAGGTGGAATAAATTTAAAGAGCGCATATAAGGATGACGCATTGGCCTTATTTGTTATGCCGCCTTCTGTTGAAGAATTGGAGCGCCGACTGATAGACAGGTCTGCAGATGAGCCCGAAAAAATTAAATTGCGGATAGAAAAGGCAGAATCGGAATTGAAATATGCTAAAAAATTTGACCTTGTAATCTACAATGATGACCTGGACAAAGCGGCAAAAGAAGCAGAGCAAGCTGTTAGAGATTTTATTATGCACTGAGCCCTGAATAGATAAATTAAAAAGAAACATTATTGAGGAAATAAATAACTTTTAGTCGCTCATAATTTGAATTTTTATAGAAATTAATTAAAATATTATATTAACCGAAAAAAGTAAACTCATATAAATTTTATCCAAATGAAGATTGGATTGTTTTTTGGTTCTTTTAATCCCATTCATATAGGTCATTTAGCAATGGCAAATTATTTTGTCGAATTTTCAGATTTAGAACAAATATGGCTGGTAGTTTCCCCCCAGAATCCTTTTAAGACAAAAAAGAATTTACTCTCTGAATATGAAAGATACCAGATGGTGGATATGGCGCTTTCGGATGATTTTCAAATCCGGGTTTCCAATATTGAATTCAATTTGCCAAAACCTTCATATACAATTGATACGCTCACATATTTAAAGGAGAAATATAAACATCATCAATTTGCATTAATTATTGGCTCCGATAATTTAAAATATTTTCACAAGTGGAAGAATCACGAGGAGATCATTGATCAATACGATATTTATGTTTATCCAAGACCCGGAAACGATCCTTATCAATTTTCAGAAAAATTTCCTCTTAAAGTTGTGAATGCGCCATCTATAGAAATATCTTCAAGTTTTATTCGCAATGCGATTGCAGACGGAAAAGATGTACGATATTTTCTTCCTGGAAAGGTATATCAATATATAAAGGAAATGCATCTTTACGAAAACTAAAATGGTTGTAATTTTGATTTATAAAAATTCAGATAAAAGCTTATGGTACTTTTAATTCTATATCTTTTTATTGCTTTGTTTTTCTCTTTTCTTTGCTCATTGCTTGAAGCTTCTTTGCTCAGTATAACACCTTCTTTTATTGCCGCAAGGGTGAATGAAAACAAGTCTTACGGAAAAACTCTTAAGCGTTTTAAAGAGAATGTAGACTTACCTTTAGCTGCTATTCTGACTTTGAATACTTTTGCTCATACTATTGGTGCTGCCGGAGTAGGAGCCCAGGCTCAGGAGATCTGGGGAAGCGAATATTTGTCAATTATTTCGGCAGTTTTAACGATAATTATTCTTATTTTTTCTGAAATCATCCCTAAAACTCTTGGAGCAAGTTACTGGAAAAAACTTGCCCCGTTTACTGCAAAAACGCTCTTGGTGTTGATTTATTCACCTCTTTATCCGTTCATAATTATGAGTAAATTTATAACCAAGATATTGAATAAGAATAAGCAAGACGATGTATTGAGTCGTGCAGAATTTCAGGCTATGGCAGAAATAGGGGTTCAGGAAGGAATTTTTGAAAAAGAAGAGTCAAGGATCTTGATGAACTTGATGAAATTTAATTATATCGTGGTTAAAAGTATAATGACCCCAAGAACAGTAGTAGTAGCAGCTCCTGAAGACAACACGATTGAAGGGCTTTTTGAGACCAGCGACAGAATTAGGGTTTCAAGAATTCCCATTTATAAAGAGAATATTGACAATGTTACAGGTTATGTGCTGAAAGACGACTTAATGGAATATATAATCGATAAGCGAAGTGAAATACAACTTAAAAGTTTGTCCAGAAATTTAATGGTGGTTAATGAAAAGATGCCGATTATAAGGTTGTTCTACAAATTTATCCAGGAAAAAGAGCATATTGCTATGGTGGTAGGAGAATATGGTGAGATGAGTGGTATTGTTACTATGGAAGATGTAATAGAGACTTTGTTGGGTGCAGAAATTATGGATGAACTGGATAATGTTGAAGACATGCAGAAACAGGCAATGCTTATATGGCAAAAAAGAGCCAAACGTCTGGGACTTATTGATTAGATTAGATGCATTCAGAAAAATTATTACCTGTAAAATTATCCCCCTGTTTATTAAATTTTTCTTCTTTTCCGTGGATTGTAGAAAGAGTTCTTTATATTTGCTAAATTAATTTTTCTATTAAATTACGCGCCATGGAAGTAACATTAGAAACAGCTAAAACACTAGGTCTTCTCACGGAAGAATACGAAAAAATAAAAGAGATATTGGGAAGAAACCCCAATTTCACGGAGTTAAGCATTTTTTCCGTAATGTGGTCTGAGCATGCTTCTTATAAAAATTCGATAAAATGGCTGAAAACCCTTCCAAAGGAAGGAAAACAACTAATGGCTGAAGCAGGTGAAGAGAATGCCGGAATTGTTGACCTTGGAGATAATTTAGCTTGTGCTTTTAAAATAGAGTCACACAATCATCCGTCGGCGGTAGAACCTTATCAGGGTGCTGCTACAGGTGTTGGAGGAATAAATCGGGATATTTTTACTATGGGCGCCAGGCCTGTCGCCCAACTGAATTCTCTCCGTTTTGGAGCTCCTGATCTAACCCGCACAAAGTGGCATTTGAAAGGAGCTGTGAAAGGAATTGGCGATTATGGAAATTCTTTTGGTGTGCCTGTTCTTGGAGGAGAAGTGTTTTTCGACGAATGTTACAACACAAATCCGCTTATTAATGCTATGTCTGTAGGTCTTGTGAAAAAAGACCGTGTTATTTCAGCTATTGCAAAAGGAAAAGGCAATCCCGTCTATATTGTGGGGTCTTCAACCGGAAAAGATGGTATTCATGGGGCTACTTTTGCTTCTGCAAATCTTACTGAGAAGTCGAATGAAGATTTGCCTTCTGTGCAGGTAGGTGATCCATTCATGGAGAAATTGTTATTGGAAGCTACACTGGAGCTTAATAAAACTGGAGCTGTAGTTGGAATGCAGGATATGGGCGCAGCAGGTATTATTTGTTCTACTTCAGAGATGTCTGAAAAAGGAGGCCATGGAATGAAGATTGACCTGGATAAGGTGCCTCTTCGTCAGAAAAACATGGAACCTTTCGAGATATTGCTCTCAGAGTCACAGGAAAGAATGTTGGTTGTAGTTGAAAAAGGGAGAGAAGAAGATGTTGAAAAAGTATTTAATAAATGGGATTTACATTCGGAAATAATTGGTGAAGTTATTGAAGAAGATCGGTTGTATTTCTATTCGAATGAGGAATTAGTTGCTGATGTTCCGGCCTCCAGCTTGGTCTTGGGCGGTGGCGCACCCGTTTACGAAAGAGAATACAAAAAACCGGAGTATATTGACAAATATAATGAGTTTACGATTGATAGCGTTCCGGAACCAGAACCTTCCAGCATTAAGAAGGTGGCTATGGAAATGTTGAAACTGCCAAATGTGACATCAAAAAAATGGGTTGTTGAGCAGTATGATACGATGGTAGGAACGGCTAATATGACCACTAATTTTCCCTCAGATGCAGGCGTTTTTAATTTGAAAGATACAGAAAAAGCTTTGGCAATGACAGCGGATTGCAATGCCCGTTATGTCAATGCTGATCCTTATGTTGGAACACAAATTGCAGTTGCTGAAGCTTCGCGCAATATTGTATGCTCCGGAGGTGAACCGGTAGCCATTTCCAATTGCCTGAACTTTGGAAATCCTTATAATCCTGAAGCTTACTGGCAGTTTGTTCAGGCTGTCAAAGGAATGGGGGATGCATGTAAGAAATTTGGTACGCCCGTTACAGGTGGAAATGTGAGTTTTTATAATCAGACTACAATTAATAATAAGGAAGAACCCGTATTTCCTACTCCGGTTATTGGTATGATTGGAATCTTAAACAATAAAAATCACCATACCACCATAGGTTTTAAGGATAAAGGCGATATGATTTTCCTGATAGGTGAATCAATAAATGATATTAGTTCTTCTGAATATTTATCAAACTATCACGGTATAAAAGAATCGCCTGCACCACACTTCGATATTGAAAGGGAGCTTAGAACTCAGCACGTTATAAAAGGCCTTATTAATAATGGATTAATACGTTCTGCTCATGATGTATCAGATGGTGGCTTGTTCATAACTCTGCTGGAATCGGCGATGATACATGATTTTGGATTTGATATAACAACAAGCGCCGATATCAGAACAGATGCCTTTTTGTTTGGAGAAGCCCAAAGTAGAGTTGTGGTTAGTGTTACAGCAAACAATGAAGACCGTTTTGTTGATTATATGATCGATAAAGATATTCCTTTTTCAACTCTTGGCCATGTTACCAAATCGGAATTACGAGTTGATGATGATTCGTATGGGTTTATTTATGACATCAAAAAAATGTATGACGAAAATCTGAAAAATATTGTTGAGGCAAAATAGGATATTTAGAGACCTGCTTTTTTAAGTGGTAGCTATTTTATTCGTTTAAATGCTTAATTATGTAACAAATTTTCCTTTTCATATCTATCTTTTTACCCAAAATTTAATAGCTAAATAGAAATTCCTGTATCTCAGTAAATACTTTTTTACCTGATTATGCGTTTTAAACGATTTAGAAGATTCAGAAAAGAAAATTAGATTTGAAGAAAGCTTTAACCATATTGCTTGTTTGTATGCCGTTTATAGGTGCTTCCCAGCATTTAGAGGAGTCGGAAGCGCTTTTGAATTACCAGGAAATAGACCATAAATTTTTTCATTTTGGTTATACTTTGGGTATTAATACCATGGATTTTGGGATTTATCCATCAGAAGACGCTTTTGCCGAAACTGAAATGGGAACTGATACTTTTCCGGAGTTGAATAAATTGGCCCCTGGCATAGATATAGGAATTGTTACAAATTTCAGAATCAGTGAATATTGGGATTTTAGGTTTTTACCTGGAATTTCGTTGGGACAGAGAAATCTTTTGTATTATGACAGTAACAAAAAACCTTTTGCTGAAATGATTCTCGGTTCTACTTTCATTAACTTGCCTTTTATTATTCGTTATGAAGCTAAAAGGCATAATAATTTCCGGCCTTATCTGATCAGTGGGGTTAATTTCAGATGGGATATGGCCAGAAATAAAGATTTTAACTCTGCCGAAGGCATATATGTTAAACTTGAACCTTTTGATGTTTATTTTGAAGGGGGATTTGGAGTGGATTTTTATTTGCCTTATTTTAAGCTATCTACTGAGCTCAAATTTTCAGTAGGCAACTTTAATGTACTGTCCCCGGATAAACACGATCGATACCCTGGATTTGTTGAATCTGTTAGTCAATTAAAGTCAAGAATGATTTCTTTGTCTTTCCATTTTGAATAGGT
>CAYFRV010000120.1:0-8079 GCA_964345495.1 uncultured Bacteroidales bacterium
TTGGGTGGTTTCTTACTCTGGTTATTTTTTCGATGATTTTCAGGCTCACTCGAAAGATCGGAACTTTTGGCTTCGAAACCGGAACCCGCAACTTTTTTTACACAAGCGCTTCATAAAGCACTTCCACAGGATGTTTTGCTTTAACTCCGGTCCCGTCTTTAATTTGGTGCCTGCAGCTTGTTCCGGGAGCAGCGATGATAGTATCTTTTTCAGCCGCCCGGACTGCCGGAAATAGCACCATCTCTCCTACTTTCATAGAGACATCATAATGTTCTTTTTCGTAGCCGAATGAGCCGGCCATCCCACAGCAGCCGGAAGGAATCTCCTCCACCTCATAGTTTTCGGGAAAAGAAAGTACTGCCAATGACGGATCTGTTGAAGCCACTGCTTTTTGTTGGCAATGTCCATGAAGCAGGATTTTTTGTTCTTTTTGGGTGAATTGATCTTTGGTAATGTTGCCATTATTCATTTCCTGTATAAGAAACTCTTCAATTGTAAGCGCATTTTTTGCTATAGAATTTGCTGCTTCAATGTTTTGTTCATCTGCTAAATCGGGGTATTCATCCCGAAAAGCCAAAACAGCAGAGGGTTCTATTCCAATTAATTGTGTTTCACTACTAACAAGGCCTACTAAAGCTTTAATGTTCTGATTGGCAATTTTTTTAGATTTCTTCAATAGACCTTTGGATAAATAAGTGCGGCCACTTTCCAAATGATTCGGAATAATTACTTCATAACCTAACCGCGATAACAGCTGTATAGTTTGAATTCCAATATCTGTATCATTGAAATTTGTGAATTCATCATTAAACAGGTAGATACGTTTTTTTATGTCAACTCCGCTTTTCAAATTGTTAACATACATTTTCATCCACTTGTTCAGTGTTCGTTTTTGCAGCAGGGGCATGCTTCTGTCTGGTGCGAAACCTATTATTTTATTGATTAGCCGTAAAACCGGTTTATTTTTCAGGAAAAAATTATAAAATCCCGGCCATAAAGAGCCCAGTTTGTACAAGTTTGGTAAATAAGCAATTAATCTTGTCCGAAAAGGAATGCCATGTACTTCATAATAATGCTGTAAAAATTCTGCTTTCAGTTTAGCAACGTCAACACTGGAAGGGCATTCCGATTTGCATGCTTTACAGGAAAGGCACAAATCCATTACTTCATATATCTCCGGATGATCAAATGGATTTTCTTTGGTTGAATTGGTAAGAAATTCACGCAGAATATTTGCTCTTGCTCGTGTTACGTCATTTTCATTGCGCGTTGCCATGTAACTTGGGCACATTGTTCCACCTATCAGCTCAGTTTTCCGGCAATCCCCACTCCCATTGCATTTTTCAGCAGCACTCAGAATTCCACCTACATCAGAAAAATTGAAATAGGTAAGAATTTGTCGTTGTTCTTTGCCTGGTTCATACCTCAAATTTTTGGTCATATCCGGCACTTCGACTATTTTTCCCGGATTAAAAATGTGATTTGGATCCCACGTATTTTTTATGGACTTAAGCAACTCGTAATTTTTGTCTCCGATGATAATAGGAATAAATTCTCCCCTTACTCTGCCATCACCATGTTCTCCACTTAGAGAACCATTATAGCTTTTTACCAGATGTGCGACAGCTTCTCCTATCTCCCTGAACAGTTTCACCTCCTTTGGATCTTTCAAATTCAGGATAGGCCGAAGATGCAACTCGCCGGAGCCAATATGGGCATGATAAACACATTCAACGCCAAAGCTGTCTAACAATTTCTGGAAATCTTCCATATAATCCGGAAGAACTTCAACGTTTACGGCTGTGTCTTCTATAATAGATACCGGTCGGGCATCTCCTTTTAAATTCGAAAGCACTCCAAGTCCGGCTTTTCTTAAATCCCAGACTTTTTTGGTTTCGGGAGCAAAGATTAATGGAAAATAATAGCCGTAGCCGGCATTTTCAAAATCCGCTGTTAAGTCTTTATAAATTTTTTCTATTTCTGCTTTTGAATCTCTGGCAAATTCAATAATTAAAATCGCTCCGGGATCACCTTTTATAAATGAGCGGTTCTTTGCCTGTTCCCTATTGCCTTTTGTAAGGTCAAGTATGATTTCATCCATCATCTCAACAGCACCCGGATTGTGCTTCAGCGCAATCAAATTTGCATAGAAAGCTTCTTTGCGTGTTTCGAAATGTGCTGCAATTACAGCTTTATTTTTTGGCGGGAGCGGAACTAGATTCAGTTTGATTTCGGTGAGAAAAAGAAGCGTTCCTTCAGAACCGCAGATAATTTTTGAAAAATTGAATGGCGTTTCAGTATCTGTAAAAACCTCTGAATCCATCAGCAAGTCGATGGCGTAACCCGTGTTTCTTCTGTAAATTGATTTATCAGGATATTCCCGTTCAATTTCATTTTGATTATCCGGATTACTCAATATATCCCGAATGTTTCTGTAGATCTGATTTTCTAAACTATCTCCCTGGCATTTTTCTTCAAATTCAGTTTGTGTAAGTGATCCGAATTCTACTTCACTTCCATCACTTAAAAATCCTTTAACTGATAAAACATGGTCCCTGGTAGAACCATACAAAATAGAATGTGCCCCGCAGGCATTATTTCCAACCATTCCGCCAATCATACAGCGATTGGAAGTAGAAGTTTCAGGACCAAAGAAGAGTCCGTAGTCTTTCAGAAAAAGATTGAGTTCATCCAGAATAACACCAGGCTGCACCCTAACCCAATTTTCATTCGTGTTAATTTCCAGAATTTCCGTCATATATTTTGATACATCGGCAACTATTCCTCCGCCTACAACCTGACCTGCAAGAGAGGTGCCGGCAGTTCGCGGAATAAGTGAAATTTTCTCATTATTCGCAAACCGGATCAATTTGCTAATATCATCTGCATTTTTTGGTCTTGCCACTGCAGCAGGAATTTCACGGTAAGCCGAAGCATCGGTGGCATATAAAAAACGGTGTTTCTGATCTGTATAAAGATCCCCTTCAAGGGAGTTATTGAGGTTATATAATGGTTCACTCATAAAGCAAATATTGGATAATGGAAAAGCAAAAATAAAAAGAATTCCCTGTTTTTAATCGGAAAGCCGGTATTCTTATAGTTAATCATTAAGTAACCTGTCCTTTAAACGGAACATCAGACTAACTTTTGTTCTTAAATCTATCGGGTTAAACGGTTTGGTAATGAAGTCATCAGCGCCGGCTTTCAATCCCATTTTTTCAGAATCTTTGTCTGATAAAGCGGTGACCATGATAACGATAAGCTTTTGCATTTCTTCATCCTTACGCAATTCCCGGCAAACTTCAAAACCATTTTTTTCGGGCATCATTATATCCAGCAGAAGCAAGTCCGGTTTATGTTTTTCGGCTAATTGCAAAGCTTCACTTCCATCTTCAGCAAAATACAGCTCATAGTCGTCCTGCAAAACTTCTTTAATAATTCTGCGCACCATTTCATCATCTTCTGCAATTAAAATACGATTTAGTTTCGACATAGGATTTAGGTTGTAAAATACTTTAGCTGAAATATAATATCAAATGAACTTCTTAAAGATTAGATTTTTTTATTTTAGTAGTAAAATATATTTCTTAAATTACAAAGAAAAGCAATATTTATTTAATGACCAATCCAGCTTTAAAATCAATTGTAAAACTGTTTTCTTTGTTCTCAAATATTGAGTCTGATACAGATTTGAGAAAAGTTGCTTCCCTGTTAGAATTCTACCTGAACTTCCATATTCAAACCAGCTACATTAGAGATTTTCTGGAAATGTTCGATTTTTACAATATCCAGTTTAAATCAGAAAAGAACAAGGACTTTTTCAAGAACATTTCCATGAAATCCGTAAAAACACTCCGCACAGTTGACATTATAAACAAAGAACTTAGCCAAAAAGAGAAAATCTACCTACTCGTTCACCTCATTGAAATATTAAAGTACAAAGAGGAAATTTCTGTTGATGAATTTGATTTTCTGAAGACTATAGCATTTTCTTTTAATATTTCCGAAAACATTTTTGAAGACCTTAAAAATTTTATACTTCAAACCTGCAATGAGGTAATAAATCAGGAAAACATACTGATTGTTTCTATTAAAGCTTCGCACTTTTCAGACACAGATATGAAGTATATTCAAAGAGAGAATCTTGAGGGGAAATTATGTTTTATATATCTATCCTCATTTGATTTCTTCCTGTTTTATTACAGTGGAACAGATAAGCTTTTTCTTAATGACAAGGAAATACAACCTGGAAAAATCTATCAGTTTATCAAAGGTAATTCCATATCCAGCTATAAAATGGGATTACAGAATGTTAAACTGAAACCAATATTTTATACAGAACTTGGAATGCATTTTTTACCTTCCGGGTCAATTGAACATGTGAATTTGTTTATTGAAGACGTATATTTTCAATACCCGGGAAGAGCCGAAGGAATACAACCATTTCGTTTTCAGACTGAATCGTTTATGTTTGTTGGTGTAGTTGGGTCAAGTGGTGTCGGAAAATCTACTTTCCTGAATATTCTTAATGGAAATCTTACACCTCAAATAGGGTCTGTGAAAATTAACGGATACGATATAAGTCAATATAAAGAAGAGCTAAAAGGCCTGATAGGTTATGTTCCACAGGAAGATTTATTGTTTGATTCACTCACCGTTTACCAAAACTTATATTACAACGCCAAACTATGTTTTGACACTCATTCAGAAGAAGAAATCGAAGACACCATAAATAGCATAATGGATGAGTTAAATTTAATTTCTATCCGTAATTCAAAACCAGGTGGGAAATTTGACAATACAATAAGCGGCGGACAGCGAAAGCGAGTGAATATTGCCCTTGAACTAATGCGGGAACCTTCGATATTATTGATTGATGAACCAACTTCGGGACTTTCCTCAAGTGATTCAATGAATATTATCAATCTACTCAGGGAACAAACTCTAAAGGGGAAGCTGGTTATAGCAAACGTTCATCAGCCTTCGTCCGCTATTTTCAAATTATTTGACCAGTTAATTGTGCTGGATAAAGGAGGATATCCGGTATACACAGGAGATCCACTGGAAGGATTAGTATATTTCAAAACAATTGATCAACAAGTTGACGCTGAGAAAAAAGAATGCCCCGTTTGCGGAAGCATCAACCCGGATTTACTTTTGAATATCATAGAAGAAATGGAAGTTGACGAAAATGGAGCCAATACCGGACAAAGAAAAACTTCCCCGGAAAGATGGTATTCGCTTTACAAAGAAAATATCGAATCTGAAAAGGAATTCAAAACCCGGAAAGAGAAACTACCGCCGAAAAGTTTCAGGCCACCCGGTTTTTTCAAACAGCTAGCCCTGTTTTTCAAAAGGAACCTGCAAACAAAACTGGTGAACAGCCAGTACCTTATAATTAGCTTATTAGAAGCTCCGCTACTTGCCACGATACTGGCATTTTTTACTAAATATACAGTAGGCAATGAATCCGGCGAATTGGCATATAATTTCAGTCAGAATGTCAATCTGCCGTCCTATCTTCTGATGAGTATTATTGTTGTGCTTTTCATCGGCATGCTTGTCAGTGCAGATGAAATCATTAACGATAAAAATGTATTGGAAAGGGAAAAATTTCTCAATCTCAGTCGTCCAAGCTATTTGCTATCCAAGGTGATGTATTTGTTTATTTTATCGGGAATTCAGGTTATTTCGTTTGTTATAGTTGGAAATTTAATCCTTGAAATTAAGGGAATGACACTTAATTATTGGTTGGTTCTGTTTTCTACTGCCTGTTTTGCCAATATGCTCGGACTAAATATTTCGGCAGCCCTGAAATCGCAGGTAGCCATATATGTCCTGATACCATTTCTGTTAATTCCACAAATATTATTATCCGGAACAATTGTGAAGTTTGATAAACTCCACGGAAAATTGACAAGCGAAATCTACCCACCTGTTATTGCTGACCTAATGCCTTCAAGATGGGCTTACGAGGCACTTGCCGTAACCCAGTTCAGAGACAATAAATTTGAAAGAAAGGTTTATCATGTCGAAAAAGAAGAAAGCAAATTTTCTTATAAAGTAAATTATTACATTCCGGAACTCATTTCAGTTCTAGATAAGAGTCGAACTCAATTATTTTATAATGAAGATATTGAAAAGAAAAAAATAACCGCTAACAAATTATTACTTAAAAATGAACTACATAAACTGCATGAAAAAACCGGTATATCTCCTCCAATAGAGCTTGAAGCTCTGAATGATGAAATTCTCACCGAAAATAGAATTGCCGCCATTGAATCCTATTTAAACGAAATCCGAAAAGCTTATGCTAAGAAATTAGATGAAGTTTTGTATGAGAAAGATAAAATAATTGAAGATTATACAGAAAAGTCTGCAGGCAAACAAACATGGTCTTATTTAAAAAATAATCATTACAACTATGCGCTTGCAGGATTAGTAAAAAGAAAAGACAATCCGGATAAACTAATTAGAAAGCATAATCAGATATTCAGAAAATTTGAACCCATTTTTAAAACACCATATTTAAAGAACGGAAGAGCCGAGTTTTATGCACCAACAAAGCGTATAGGAAATAATCTGTACTTGAATACAGTTACTTTTAATATACTGGTTATCTGGGTTTTTATAATTATACTATACCTTATTTTATATTACAATCTATTAAGGAAATGCATTTATTTTTTATCTGGTAAGAATAATAAATGAAAAATTAAGATTGTTGTGTTATTGTTTATTATTTTCTATTTTTAAGGAATTAAAGGATGAAATACATGATTAGGTGGTTTATTTTTATTCTGTTTTTTACAAGTTTATGCTGCACTTCTTGTAAATCAAACAACACAAAGGAAGAGAAATCCACTGGTTTTCAAACAGAATCTGAACAGTCTAAAGATACATTAAACGAAAAACCGGTTTATTATCGCTTTCCTTCTGCAAAAGAAATGTTATCGTATCTAAAGACTGAAGATCTGAGATACAGAACGGACCTGGTCAATCCTGTAGAACACCTGGAGAGGTATCACAGTACACGGGCAAAAGCACTTAATCTTGGAGTTTATTTGGCAGACCTGTCTTATATGATTCTTTTCGGAAAAACGCAGGAAATAAAAGAATACTTTAACGTGATATTCAATTTATCAGCAGAATTAAGAATTAATGCACCCCATGAAGAGCGATTGCTCGAAAAAATTTCTGATAATGTGCATAATCCGGACTCCCTTATTCAAATTGCAGACCAATACCATACCGATATAATTGATTACCTGCTGAAAACAGGGAAAGAAAAAACACTTGCAGTAATTTCCACAGGGAGCTACGTCGAAGGTTTATATATTGCGAGTCATCTAATTGCCGATTATGACAGTCACGAATCCGCTGTTAAAAATATTGCAGATCAAAAACATGCATTTAAAAATCTGACAAAATTTGCAAAAGATTTTAGTACTGATTTAAATACAAAGTATTCTCTTGATTATCTGGAAAGAATTAATAAATATTTTGAAGAGTTTCCTGTAATTAGAGAGGAAACAGATGTTAAAAGAGAAAATGACAGTACCATAGTCTTTGAAGGGGGTGATCGTATAAAGATTACAAAAGAACATTTTGAAAATTTGAAAGCGGAAGTCACCCAAATAAGACAAGAGATCATTTTAAACTACAAGAAATCGCAGCAATGAGGGATAAATTAAAATATTTGATATTTACGTTTTTATTCTTTCTTCCGATTTTCGCATTCAGCCAGAATTGCACTAATTACCATATTGATCATTGTCGCTGGGCTGATCGGACTTTTCTGTATAGCCGGCAATCAAAAAGTGCACTCTTTAAAAAAGGAATGAGTTCGGAATTCAGCATTGTTGTATATGGCGGTGAAGAATATTATATTTCAGTGGACGGGCACAGAAAACTCGGAGACATTCGGCTGAGGATTTTTGAAGACGATCCTCAGAAAACCCAGCTTTATGACAATTCAGAGTTTAAATATGAAGAATACTTTTTTTTCAAAGTTTCCAGAACGCGAAAATTAATCGTTGAAGTTTCAACCGAGGAACCAGAAAAAGATAAAAATCCTGA
>CAYFRV010000121.1:0-8057 GCA_964345495.1 uncultured Bacteroidales bacterium
ATTTTATAGTTTATTGGATAAAAAGGATGTTTATGACACGAAAAATTATTGTTCTGGTATTGTTTTTCCTGATTTCTGGTATAATAAAGGCTGAAAACCCCGTTTATCAGTTTTTTACAGGTAAAGGAAAAAAGGTAGACCACAAGACTGTTGTAAAAAATTTAATAGACAAAGAAATAGTATTCTTCGGAGAGTTACACAATGACCCTGTAACCCACTGGTTGCAGCTTAGATTAACAAAACGCTTCTATAGAGCATATCCTGACAGTCTGATTCTTGGTGCTGAAATGTTGGAAGCAGATGATCAGGTGGTTCTGGATGAATACCTGGAAGGAATGATCAGCCATGAACATTTCCAAAAGGCTGCGGCATTATGGCCAAATTATTCCACGGATTATCAACCTCTTGTTGAATTTGCTAAAGAAAAAAACATTCCATTTATAGCCACCAACATTCCCCGAAGGTATGCTTCGATAGTTGCCAGACAAGGTTTTAAAGGTCTAGACAAGTTATCAGATGAAGCAAAAGAGTGGGTTGCACCCTTGCCGATTGAATATAATCCGGAATTACCCGGTTACAAGCGAATGCTAAAAATGGGGCACATGCATGGTAAGCGTGATAAAGACATAAAAAATTTACCTAAGGCACAGGCAATCAAAGATGCTACAATGGCACATTTTATATTGAAAAACCATCAAAAAGGAAAGCGTCTTATTCACTTTAACGGAACTTATCATTCAAATAATAAAGAAGGCATTATCTGGTACTTAAATCAGAAAAAACCGCAACTTACAATCGGTACAATTGCCACGGTGAGACAGAATAATCTGCAAAAACTCTCAGAAGACGATAAAGGCAAGGCTGATTACGTACTGGTTGTCCAATCTGATATGACTCGAACGCACTAAGAAAAATAAAATCCCGAAAAAGACCGGAATGGTAAAAATCGGGATTATTTTTGGTTCTAACTCTACCTCGTAATTTACTCAATTACAAGCTACAATTGGGGTTAATTACTTTATTGTTTCAAAAATAATATTTTTGCCTTTATCCAAAGCTGCCTGAAGCTTACCCGGATCTTTTCCTCCGGCAGTGGCATAAAAAGCCTGTCCGCCACCTCCACCCTGGATTTCTTTGGCGGCTTCACGAATTATATTCCCCGCATTAAGACTTTTCTCATCAACCAGGTTTTCTGAAATCATTAGCGAAAGGTTTGCTTTTCCTTTTATATTAGCGCCCATAAACAGCACCAGATTATCAACTTCCTTTTTCAGTTGAAATGCCAAATCTTTCATTGCAGCTGCCGATTCAATTTCTACAATATCCGAAATAAAGTTTATTCCGTTAATATGTTCTTTCTTGCTGATCAGTTCTTGTTTGATGTTTTTAACTTTATCCTGAAGAAGTTCTTCAACCTGTTTATTAAGATTTGCGTTTTCCTGTGTCAATTTCTCCACACTTTTTGGAAGGTTTTTCGGATTGTTTAATAGTTCACTAACCTCTTCCAAAGTATCTAATTTCTTGTATATATATTCTTCGGCTTTATCAGCGGTAATCGCTTCAATTCTTCTTATTCCTGCAGAAATGGCAGCTTCAGAAACAATTTTAAAGAAACCGATTTGCCCTGTCGCTTCTACATGTGTCCCCCCACATAACTCAATTGAATCGCCAAACCGAATGACACGGACCACATCCCCGTATTTTTCCCCGAAAAGGCCGGTAGCTCCCATTTCTTTAGCCTCTTTCATGGGAATCTCTCTTTTCTCTTCAAGCGGCATGTTTTCTCTTATGTAGTGATTAACATTTTGTTCAATTTTATTTATCTCTTCTTTTGAAAGTTTTTGAAAATGAGAAAAATCAAACCGCAGATAATCCGGATGAACAAGCGAACCTTTCTGCTCCACATGCTCACCAAGGATTTGTCTTAATGCATGATGCAGCAAATGAGTAGCAGTGTGATTATTAGCCGTCTTTATTCTTTCTTTTCTGCTTACTACAGCACGAAAAGTGGCAGTGACATCCGAAGGAAGCTTTTTTGCATAGTGAACTATAAGGTTGTTTTCCTTTTTTGTATCAATGATATTGATTTTTTCTCCATTGGCTTCTATATATCCAGTGTCGCCAACCTGCCCCCCTGCTTCGGAATAAAAAGGTGTATAATTAAAAACAAGCTGATAGAATTCTTTTCCTTTAGATTTTACTTTTCTATACTGTGTAATTTGTACTTCCGTGTTAAGATAATCGTAACCAATAAATTCTTCTTTATCATCCTCTTTAAGCTTAATCCAGTCGCCTGTTTCAACCTGACCTGCCTGTCTTGATCGCTTTTTCTGCTTTTCAAGTTCTTCGTTAAATTCTTTACGATTAACAACCAAACCATGCTCTTTCAGGATAAGTTCGGTTAAATCAAGTGGAAAGCCATAAGTGTCGTAAAGATCAAAGGCAGTTTTTCCGTCAACAACCTTATAATCGTTGTCAAGCGTCCTCTTTATAACCTGATTTAACAACTTTATGCCCGTATCCAGCGTTCTAAGAAATGATTGTTCTTCCTCTTTTATTACTTTTTCAATAAGGGTTTTCTGGTTCTGAAGTTCGGGGTAGGCATCACCCATAACTTTTATTAACGTAGGTACCAATTTATAAATGAACGGTTCCTTCTGGTCAAGGTTGCTGTATCCATATCTCAGAGCTCTTCGCAGAATCCGTCTGATTACGTACCCGGCTTTTACGTTTGAAGGCAACTGTCCGTCAGCAATTGAAAATGAAATGGCTCTCAAATGATCGGCAACTACGCGCATAGCAATATCTGTGCTTTCTTCGGCTCCGTATTGTTTGCCAGATATTTTAGCTATCTCCTGTATTATCGGCTGAAAAACATCGGTATCATAATTTGAAAGCTTATTTTGCATTATCATACAAAGCCTTTCAAATCCCATTCCTGTATCCACATGTTTTTGCGGCAATGCCTCAAGAGTTCCGTCGGCTTTTCTGTTAAACTGAATAAAGACAAGGTTCCAGATTTCAATTACTTCCGGATGATCCTGATTTACAAGCTGGTCACCGGGAACTTTTTTTCTGTCTTCTTCACTGCGAAAATCGACATGAATTTCAGAACAAGGACCACATGGCCCGGTATCACCCATTTCCCAGAAATTATCTTTTTTTGATCCGTCTAAAATGCGTTCTTCCGGAAGATGCTTTTCCCAGAAATGATAGGATTCATCATCTTTTTGCAGATTATCGCTTTTATCACCGCTAAACACAGTAGCATAAAACCTTTCTTTCGGAATCTCCAATACATCAACAAGAAATTCCCAGGCCCAGTCAATAGCTTCTTCTTTAAAATAATCTCCAAAAGACCAATTGCCCAGCATCTCAAACATTGTGTGGTGATAAGTATCGTGTCCAACCTCTTCCAAATCGTTGTGTTTCCCCGAAACTCTCATGCACTTCTGCGAATCCACCACCCGCTTATCTTTTGGAGTTTCATTACCAAGAAATATATCTTTAAATTGATTCATCCCTGCATTGATAAACATTAGGGTAGGATCGTCCTTAACTACCATAGGGGCGGAGGGTACAACGGTATGTGATTTATTTCGAAAAAAATCCAGAAAGCTTTTTCTAATTTCTTTTGAAGTCATAAATTATTATTTTAAAATTCCTTATAGTTATTCACTTAATATTTTTCTAAAGAATGATTTTTATCTAAAATATTTTGTAAAATTAAATAAATCCTTTAGATTTGCTACAAATAAGCGTTTTAAAAGTTGAATAAAGTTTTTACAAACCATTTACCCCTTACATTCGTAGTAAGAAAAGAGAAATATAAACTTTTATGGCAAAAATAAAATACCAATTCGATCCATATACCCTTACTTATAAAAAAATAAAGGTTTCTTCAAAAAAGAAATTTGTAAATGTATTATCTTTTTTCTTTGTGACCGTTGTTGCCGCCATTATTTTACATGTTATTGTCACATCTTACTACGATACTCCACAAGTTAAAGAATTAAAAGCTGAGCAAGAAGAAATTGCATGGAAGTTTGATGTTCTTCAGAATCAGTTAGAAGAAGCCAACTCACGCCTTGAATTAGTTGAAAGAAGGGATGACAAGGTTTACAGACCTATTTTTGAACTGGAACCCATCCCTGATAATATTAGAGAAGCAGGTACCGGTGGAGCTAATGAGTTTAAAGACTTTGAAAATTTACCTTATTCTGAAAAATTGATTAACACAGCTAATAAAGTCTCAAATTTAAGAAAACGCATTTATATACAGTCTAAGTCATTTGATTCCGTTGCCACCCTGGCAAAGAACAAAGAAGAAATGAATTCTTGTATTCCAGCTGTACAACCAATTGCAATTAAAGACTTTAGACGGATTAGCGATTATTTTGGAAAACGCAGAGATCCTTTTACCGGGAAAATTCGCATGCATCTCGGCATGGACTTCACGGGTCCGGTTGGAACTGATATTTATGCGACAGGTGACGGTAAAGTTACCAAAGCTAAATTCAGCCATTTTGGATATGGCAAAGAAGTTGTCATAGACCATGGTTTTGGATACAAAACAATTTATGCGCACCTACATAAAATTGAAGTAGAAGTTGGAGATGAAGTTAGCAGAGGTGATGTTATTGGAACATTAGGCAACACAGGAAGATCCACAGGCCCGCACCTCCATTACGAAATTAGAAGAAATAATCGAGCTGTAAATCCAATGCATTATTATTTTAATGATATTACCGCAGAAGAATACGATGAAATGATTGAAGTAGCTTCAAAATCCAGGAATCCAATGGATTAGCATAAGCTAAACAAATTCAAAGATGCAGAAGTATAAGTACAAATATAATCCGCAAACTGTTAAATACGAAAAGGTAAAACTTACGTGGAAAGATAAGTTTTTCCGTTTTCTTACTTATTTTTTTGCCACGATAGTAATTGCTGTAGCCTACAACCTGGTATTTAGCGCTTTCTTTGACACTCCCAAAGAAAAAGGCTTAAAAAGGGAGAATGAACAACTTAAACTTCAATATGAAATTCTCAATAAACGATTTGATTTAGTGGAAAACACCCTGCAAGATCTACAGCAACGGGATAATAATATTTATCGTGTTATTTTTGAAACAGATCCAATACCCCCTTCAATAAGGGAAGCAGGATATGGAGGAACTGAACGTTATAAAAAACTAAAGAATCTGGAAAATTCTGAATTGGTGGTAAAAACCGCCAAAAGGCTGGATAAATTATCAAAACAACTTTATGTGCAATCCAGGTCTTATGATCAAATAATAAATATGGCGGATAACAAAGAAGAAATGTTATCCTCAATTCCAGCTATTATGCCAATTTCAAACGAAGACCTCACCAGAACAGCTTCTGGTTATGGCTGGCGGATACATCCCATATACAAAATAAAAAAGTTTCATGAGGGAATGGATTTCACTGCTTCAACGGGAACCGAAATATATGCTACAGGTGACGGAGTAGTTGAAACAGTAAAGAAATCCTACCGGGGATACGGAAAAAGAGTAGTAATTGATCACGGGTTTGGATATAAAACACGTTATGCACATCTTGCCGATTTCAATGTACGAAAAGGTCAAAAAGTGAAAAGAGGTGATATAATCGGTTATGTAGGTAATTCCGGCTTGTCAGTGGCACCACATCTTCATTACGAGGTAGAAAAAGATGGAGAAAAGATCAATCCGGTGCATTATTATTTTAATGATCTGTCACCAGAACAATATGAAAAGATGATTTTCATCTCACGAAACAGTGGTCAATCATTTGATTAATGCGTATATACAATAATAACTCTCCAAATTAAGTTTTATCTACTGCTAATTTTTTGCAAACTTATTCGCTATGCCCTATAAAGAAAAAAAAGTTGAAAAATTATATTATAGTATCGGAGAAGTTGCGGAGATGTTCGGAGTTAACACTTCGTTAATTCGTTACTGGGAAAAAGAATTTGATGTTATAAATCCTAAAAAAAACAAAAAAGGCAACCGATATTTCACAGAAAAAGATATCGAGAATTTTCATATAATTTATTACCTGGTAAAAGATTTGGGGATGACACTTAAAGGTGCGAAGAAGAAGATGAAGGAAAACAGGGAAGGCACTATTTACAACTTCAAAGTCATTGAATCACTAAAACAAATTCGTTCAATGCTTGTTGATATCCGTGAGGACTTGGATAATAATGAATAATTTCCACAAAAAACACAGGTCATTTTATGCAAATAAAGGAATTGGCAAACTTTCTGGAGCGTTACTTCCCCACCGCCCTGCAGGAAGATTATGACAACTCAGGTTTTCAATTAGGGGACGGCGAACAAGAGTTAAAAGGCGTTCTTGTCTGCGTAGATGTGACAGAAGATGTCATTGATGAAGCTTTAGAAAAAGATGCAAACCTCATTATTTCGCATCATCCGGTAATTTTCTCAGGCTTAAAAAGCTTAACAGGTAAAAACTATGTGGAACGAATAGTTATAAAAGCCCTCCAAAACAATATTGCAATTTATTCTGCGCACACAAATCTTGACCATTCCGGCAAGGGCGTAAATATCAAACTTGCAGAAAAACTAGGTCTGAAGGATGTTCAAATTTTGAGGCCAATGAAAGATCAACTGGTTAAATTAGCATTCTTTGTTCCGCACGCAAATGCTGATTCAGTGAGGGATGCAACATTTGAAGCCGGAGCAGGTCAAATAGGCGATTATGACGCTTGTAGCTACAATCTGAAAGGCCAGGGCACTTTCAGGGCAGGTGAAGGAACAGACCCTTATGTAGGCGAAAAAGGAAAGTTGCATTTTGAAGATGAAACCAGGGTAGAAACTATTTTTCCAAAATATAAGACCAATCAGATTCTCAAAGCATTATTCGAATCGCATCCTTACGAGGAAGTTGCTTATGACCTCTATCCGCTTAATAATTTATACACTGAAGAAGGAGCCGGAGTAATAGGTACTTTCCCCGAAGGTATGAATGAGTCTGATTTTCTTAGTTTCCTGAAGAAATCGTTCGAAACCAGTTGCATCAGGCATACGGAATTCCTTCAGAAACCAGTGAATACGGTTGCTATTGGCGGCGGAAGCAGTGGTTTCCTTCTCGAAGACGCTAAAAACAAAGGTGCTGACGCTTTCATTTCCGCCGATTTCAAATATCATCATTTTTTTGATGCTGATAATACAATATTGATTGCCGATATTGGACATTATGAAAGTGAAAAAGTTACGAAAGAAATTTTTTATGAAGTACTTACAGAAAATTTTCATAATTTTGCAGTCCATTTTTCAAAGATAAATACGAATCCAATAAACTATTACTAATATGGCAGCTACAAAAAATAAAAAAGCAGCAGAACAAAAAGATATCCCTGTTGAAGATAAACTTAGAGCAATGTACGAATTACAAACCGTAGATTCTTCCATTGATGAGATCAAGAGGCTGCGTGGAGAATTACCCCTGGAAGTGCAGGATTTGGAAGATGAGGTAGCAGGGTTAGAAACACGCATGAAAAATTTTGAAGATGAAGTAAAAGAACTGGAAACTGCAATTTCAAATAAAAAGAACGAGATTAAAGAATCTGAAGCTTTAATTGAAAAATATAATAAGCAACAAAATAATGTAAGAAATAACAGAGAATACGAATCTTTATCTAAAGAGATTGAATTTCAGAATCTAGAAATTGAATTGAGGCAAAAACACATTAGAGAGTTTGAAAATAAAATAGAACAGCGCAAAAAAGACATCGAAGAAGCAAAGAAAGAGCTTGATGAGCGAAAGCAAGACCTTCAAAATAAAAAGGATGAACTTGACTCAATTATTGCTGAAACAAAAAAGGACGAGGAAAAACTCAATAAGCGATCGGAAGAGATTAAGCAATTTATAGAGGACAGATTAGTTAATGCTTATACACGGATAAGAGAAAACGCAAGAAACGGACTTGCTGTCGTACAGGTTGAACGTGGCGCATGTGGTGGTTGTTTTAACAAAATACCTCCGCAAAGGCAACTGGATATCCGTTCAAGGAAGAAAATTAT
>CAYFRV010000122.1:0-7910 GCA_964345495.1 uncultured Bacteroidales bacterium
AGACCGGCGCTAATGCGTGTTGTGTAATCGGGATTGATGTATTCAAACAATATGGTTCCTGAAGTATCGACCACAAAAACCGAAGGCACTGGAAGAAACCCGTTATTTTTTCCGTTAGACCTTTTGCTTAGCATATCCGAATATTTTTCCTTAGCCTGAAAGATTATACCCAGATCCTTCAAAAAGTCACCACCGGGATCGGAGTATAAACTGTAATTTAAATTGTGTTTTTCATCTGTAGGTTTGAGGTTTTTCGGAGAATCCGGACTGATAGCTATCAACTGGTACCCTAATTCGAGTATTTCAGATTCGGCCTGCTGAATTTCTGCAAGATGGGCATTGCAGTAAGGGCACCAACCGCCTCTGTACACCAGGAGTATTGTTGGTTTTTTCTTTATGATACTGGATATATTATGATTTTCAGCATCAGGCGTTTTTAAAACTGCATTGGGTATTTTTTCACCATAAAGAAGCGGTGAAATATCTTTTGCTTTTTCAGGTACCTGGGCAAAAACTTGTTGCCCCATTGCTAAAAGTAATACGATAATAGTTAATTGTTTCATTTTGATTTAGTTTTAAAACCAAGCAAATGCTTAGTAATAGGTTAAAAAAATTATTTGATATTTAAGAATGCCATTTCGATAATGTCTTGTATCTGCTTTTCTGTCAGTATTTTTTCACTCACTGACAAACCTTGCATCACTCCCAGCAGGTAATTCGAATATTTTTCCAGG
The DNA here is from genome assembly GCA_964345495.1 of uncultured Bacteroidales bacterium. Lineage (GTDB taxonomy): Bacteria > Bacteroidota > Bacteroidia > Bacteroidales > UBA12077 > JAGXLC01. The sequence goes on from CAYFRV010000122.1 coordinate 735, forward strand.
TCCGCTTCTTTCGAAATTTCCCCTGCCTCAATTGAATTCCGGAGTACTTTTCGGATCATTTCCTTTATGAAATTGAAATAATTTTGAAGTTCAAAGGCAATTTCGGAGTCTCTGCTTCCCAACTCCCCGGCGGTATTTACAACCAGGCAACCTCTTTTAGTTTCTTCTTGTTTTCCTTGCCGGGTGATAGAATCGAAAAATTGTTTCAGGTCACTTAATTTTGCATTTTCTCTGAGTAAGGGGTGAAACCTGTTGTTTTTGACAAATTGCCGGTATTTTTTTAAGGATTCGATAAACAACTTCTTTTTGTTTTCAAATGCAGCATAGATGGAAAACTGGTTAATGCCCATTTCTTTTTCAAGGAGTCGTACCGATGTAGCTTCATAGCCATGGTTCCAGAATACCTGCATGGCTTTGTCTAAGACTTCATCTTTATTGTATGCTTTATTTCGTGGCATTTATTATTTTTTACAAATCTAAGCAATTGCTTTGAAATAAACAAATGGTTTTGTATTTTTGTTTTAAGATGAAAACAGAAGAATCGAATTATGGAAATCAAATATTATTCTACCATAACCTGCCCGAATTGTGGGCATGAGAAAGAAGAAAAAATGCCGGCTGATGCTTGTCAGCACTTCTATGAATGTGAAAACTGCCAGGCTTTGCTAAAACCAAAAAAAGGAGAATGTTGTGTGTTTTGTTCGTATGGTTCTGTTAAATGCCCTCCTGAGCAACTTAAAGGCTGATAACAAATTTAGTTCCTTCTCCCTTTTTACTTGAAACTTTTATAGTAGCGTCATTCTTATCCAGAAATTCTTTGGTTAACATAAGCCCAATTCGTGAACCTTCCTCCTCATCGGCTTCAGTATCTTCAGATTTGCTAAAATTAAATAAATTATTGAGGGTATTTTCATCCATTCCGACTCCAGTATCTTCAATCTCAATTACCGATTTTCCATTGTTTTTATAAACCCGGACAATCACTTTTTCGCTTTTACCGGAGAATTTGATTGCATTGGAAATGATGTTTCGTAAAGCGGCTGCCAGCATATTAGGGTCAGCAAACACAAACATTTGATCGGATTCATATTCGGTAAGCACACTCAATCCTTCGTATTCGATTCGGGGTTTTAGAAAGTCCAGAATTTTCTTTATAACACCTATCATATCAACCTGTTTTTTCTGAGCCTGTAAATGGAGTAAATCATTCTTTGACCAGCTCAACAAATTTTGAAGGGTTTCGTACAGGGAATTGGTGGTTACTCTTATAATTTTCAATTTATCTAGTAGTTCATTGCTTTTAAATTTATTAAATCGGTCTATCAACAGCTTTACAAATTCATCTAATGCTGACACAGAACCCCTTGCATCATGAGAGATGAGCGACAAAAATTTTGTTTTTATTTCGTTGGACTGCTCCAACTCGTGATTAGCAACAAGAAGTTCCAAATCGGTTTCTATATGCTGTCTTATTTGATCCATGAAATTTTTATAGAGTTCATTATAGTGATTCTCTTTATTATCAAGCACACATACCGTTCCGAACACCTCTCCGTCGGGATAGTTAACAGGAAATCCCAGGTAGGAGACCATGTTTAAATCAACAGCAGGATTGTATTTTTTCCATAATTCACTTTTACCGGCATCAGGAATAGATAATTCTTTTTGTTTGCCAATTACTGTTTCACAATATATTCCATAAATTAGTTCTATTTTCTTACCGGCATAGTATGGATTATCATTGGTCTGGCTTCTTAAAAACACTTCAACGTTATCTTCATGCAATCTCATAATTAATGCCGCGGGTACATTGATGATTCGGGCTGTTAAATCCAGTAATGATTGCCACTTTTCAATTAGCTCATTGCTTATCTCAGGTTTTAAATTCGATCCAATTCGAACCTTTTTGGTCTCGTTGTTTTTTCTGATGTGGACTTTGGAATATTTTTTTTCTTGCATAAACTTAGAATTAAGAGGGTTTTATTTTATCCTGCATAATTTATGAATAATGGAGGTTAATATTGATTCATTCAATTTTGTATCGCGGAATTCTGGCCGGGAGCCTTGTCAGTAGCTCATAGTTCATGCTATTATTCATATTACTGAAAGAGCTCACTGAAATTTCCTTATTGCCTTGTTTTCCGATTAATACAACTTCATCATCCACCTGAACATTGGGAAGATCTGTCACATCGACAACCATCATATTCATATTGACCGCACCTACAACGGGAACTCTTTTGCCATTGATTAGTACATGGCCCATATTACTCAGATTACGGCTGAATCCATAACCATATCCCACCGGGACAGTTGCAATTTTGCTGTCGCGATTGGTCAGATAACTGGATCCGTAACTCACATATTCATCTTCCTTTACGTGATTAACGCTCATTACTTTGCTTTTCCATGACAATACCTGTTTTAAAGGATCGTTCAGGATTTCTCCATTTTTCAGATGAAGCATTTTTGTCTCGTTCCCTGGCCAAAACCCATAATTGGAAATCCCAACCCTTACCAGGTTCATACAGGATTCAGGAAAGTTTAAAACACCTGCAGAACAGGCAATGTGCTTGTATGTTACATCAATTTCCTGTGAAATATAATTGAAAAGCTTATTAAAGGTGTCTATTTGTTTATTAATCCTTGGAAAATTACCAATCTCTTCAGCCCCTGCCAGGTGAGAGCAGACCCCTTCAACGTTGATAGTGTCCGGATTATCTTTTATCTTTTCAATTACCTCAGGCAGTTGATCTTCACAAAACCCTGTCCGGTGCATGCCTGTTTCAATTTCCAGGTGTATACGGGCAGGTTTGCTGGTATTTTTACTTATATTGCATACAGCATCAAGTCTTTCCGGGGTGAAAACAAAGAAGGTGATATCGTTTTCAATCGCCCATTCCAGATCATCATAGTCAATGAATCCCATGATCATAAGATGGCAAAAATCTTTTTTTACCTTTATTGCTCTGCGCGCTTCTTCAACACTAAAGACAGAAAAATGATCAACACCACATGATTCTATCATGGGTAATAGGGCTTCAATACCGTGCCCATAAGCATTCCCTTTAATAACCATGGAATATTTTACACCAGGACCGGCTTTCTTCTTCATATAGTTGATGTTATTATTCAGGGCGCTTTTACTTATTTCTATGTACGAGGTAAAATGCATGTTTATTGAGTTTTCTGATTTATACCAAATGAACATCAGTTATTATCTCCAGTAAGGCAGTGCCATCATGGTTCAGTACACGCTTCATTTTTTCTTCCAGTTCCTCTCTGTGAATAACTTTTTCTCCAAGAGCTCCACAACTATCGGCAAAAGCGGCAAAATCAGGGTTTACCAGGTCAGTGGCGAATACATCCAATCCTCCTGAACGTTGTTCTTTGGATATTTTTCCCAGTTCGGTATTGTTTAAAAGAATAACCTTCAAATCCATTCCATGTTTTACAGAAGTGGTTATTTCTGCCATATACTGGGCAAAGCCACCATCTCCGGCAACTGCAATTACCGGCCTTCTATCCTTCACGGCAGCCCATGCCCCCAATGCTGCAGGCATGGCAAAACCAATAGAGCCCAGGTATCCTGACATTAAAAAACTTTGACTTTTGCATTCAAAATACCTTCCCAGTGAGTATGCATTATTGCCCACATCCACAGTTAGAACTGCATTTTCCGGCGCCAGTTGTGAAAGCATGTTAAAGACGGCTACAGAGCTAATTCCTTTCCCCCGGTCTTCCTGCAAACGCTTCTCTTTTTCAGTTTCCCATAATTTCCAGCGCTCCCTGAGCTCTTGCCGTTGTCCGGAAGAATATTTATCCTGATCCAGGTTTTCAAGCATTTGTTGTACAGTAACAGATATCTCACCAAGCACCGGAGCCTCTATCTTATGAAATTTACTAAGCGCCAGCGGATCAAAATCTACCTGTATGATGGTCTTTTTGGGTGTTATACCTGTGTGATTGCTGAATGAAGCCCCAAAAACAACGAGCAGATCGCTTTCATTCATGAAATGTGAAGCGACAGGCGTTCCGCTTCTTCCCAGAACCCCGGCTGCCAGCGGGTGATTATCAGAAATTAATCCTTTGCCCTTGAATGTGGTTAATACCGGTGATTCTAGTCTTTCGGCAAGCTTTATTATGGCATCCATGTGAAAACGGGCGCCATGGCCGACAATGATCACTGGTCGTTTTGCATTTTTTATCAGTTTTAGCGCTTTTTCCAGGCTTTCTTCTGGCGGTGCGATTTTCAGTGAGCTTATTCTGCCTTCAGAGGTTTGGGCTTTTTTTTCTCCGGCTGGGATTTGTTGAATTTCATCCGGAAATGTAAGGTGTGAAACATCTCTTTGCAGCAAAGCATGCTTTACGGCTAAAGTAATTAATTCGGTATGTTTGCTGTCTTTCTGCACCCTGTGATTGAATGCGGCTACTGTTTGAAAAGCCCTTACAAGATCAACTTCCTGGAAATTACCGGTTCCCATTACCTGGGTAGCCACTTGTCCTGTTAAGGCTAAAATTGGGGCACGATCCACCTTTGCATCCCAGAGGCCGGTAAACATATTTGTAGCCCCGGGTCCGGCAATGGAAAAGCAGGCTGCAGGTTGCCCCGTTAATTTTCCATAAGCGCTTGCTGCCATTGCTCCTGCACCTTCATGCCTGATACCTATATAGTTTAAATTTCCATTTTCATTTTGTCGTCTGAACGCATCGGCTAATCCGAGGTTTGAGTGGCCAACCATGCCAAAAACAGTGTCTACGCCCCAGTTAATCATTGTTTCCACCATAATATCTGCTAAGGTAGTCTCATGTGGCTTTATTTCTTCTAAACCTATATAAATACCGTCTTTTCGCTCTTCCACCGGGTAGGTTGCTACCCCGTCATCAAAACCAGGGGCTTTGCCTGTGCAGGGATGATAATCCCAGCCATGCCAGGGGCATCTTAAAATTCCTTTTTCAATGCTTCCTTCTCCAAGAGGACCACCCTGGTGAGGACAATGGTTGTCCAGTGCACAAATTTTTCCTTCGAAATGGGTCAAAGCTATTTGTTTGTTCCCGGCATTTACAGTCAACACCCTGTTTTCGGCTAACTCAGATTTACTTTCAAGAACTTTGTGCCACGTAAGATTTTTCGCCATAAGTTAGTTGGTTTTGTTAGTTTGTTGAAGTATTTGAATTCCGGATTCATAGAATCTTTTTACAATGCTGTATTGAACCTGTGCCTTTTGTTCGGAAACAATATCCGAAAGTTTCAAAACACCGCCCGGCCACCCGGTTTTGATCCATTCTCCATATTCAGGAGAAGGCAGATGAGTAAAATCAATGTTTTGATTTTCAGACCAAAAACTCAGGTAATAGTAAGGTTCAGGGATCATATCATCGGGTATGGCCCAGCCCACGCCATAAGATTTTGTCAGTTTTCCTTTATGATATGCCAATGGCACATAGGTTCCCGTGTCGAAATGATGCGGCCATATACGAACAGGTTCTGCAGCTTTAAAATCCCGGCCCAACTCTTCAAGTATCATTTGTGCATTGTGCCTGTACAACCTATTTTCTTTGAAGAATTCATTACCAGGATTAAAAAACTTGTCATCCTTATCTAAACCTCCCTCTGGTATTTCATAATGCAATTCATGGGTGAATTTTGAAACATCGATATTGTGCTTCCTGATTTCTTCCTTTAACTCTTTAAAGACCTGTTCTCTGGATTTTCCTTCTAACTGTATTTTTCCTTTAGAAGCGAAATCCGTATCAAGAATGTGCAGGTTAAAGTCGATGAGGTGCAGACCCACCCTTAATTTATCAGAAACCGCATTCCCAATCAGCATATTCTTATTAAAGATATATTGCATATTGGTGTTGCTGTCATCTGGTTCCCGGGGAATCAAATGCCTTCCGGCCATGGATATATACTGCACTGCCTGATGTTGTAACATTAAGGCCTGATGAAGGTCTTTATTAAACTTTAATTGGAGAAGTTCCCATTTGATATCCATCAATTATATGATTTTTATTTCAATGAGTTAATCTTCAATAACTTCAACTTCCTTTCCGAATGCTACCCTGTTTTTTATCTTTACAGCAGCCTCCTTGGGTTCAGGATAATGCCAAGCTGCATCCTCGTCAACGCTCTCATCATCTTCCAGTGAATAATAAGCGGCAGTTCCCTTCCATGGACATACCGTCTGTGTTTTACTGTTTTTGAAATATTCTTTTTTTACTGTTTCGTTAGGAAAATAACTATTTCCTTCTACATTCACTATATCATTGCTTTCAGCAATAATTTTTCCGTTCCAGATTGCTTTCATTTTACTTGGTATTTTCATTCAATTTACATATTAAATTTCAGAATTGCAGTTTCTGTGATACTTTTTAACAGAAAATTTTATTCTTCTTTCCAATTGCCTGATTTTTTTACTCTCACTATAAAAGAGTTTTGATACGGTTAAAAATGTTGGGAAAATTTTTATTCATTTTGGAAAGTATCAATCCGAGAATAAGGCCGAAAGCTATGTGGGCAAGGGTTACGGTTAACAGGAACTGATACCCGTCTTTAAATTCCAGTCCGAATAAACCAATTCCTAATGCTCTGGTAGCAGGGCTCACCATAAAACCAATTCCAACCAGTATACCAAAGAGGATACCAATCTTTACGTTTCCTTTTCCGGCCAATACGCTCAATATAATACCGAACGCAGCTCCGTTCCAGAAATGATAGGACCATCCTGCAATATTAGATACGGTATCAGGCCCTTGTGCAAATTGATCCAAAATCAAAACTCCTAATAGCTTAGGCATATCACCCGGCATACCACCTAATTTAAAGCCTGTTATGCGGACTATTTCTAATCCTATAGTTCCGATAATTCCAGCCAGTAGTCCGTTTGAAATTTGTTTCCCGGCTTCTTTATAGCCCAGCGCATAGGCAAGTATGATTAAAACCAATACAAGAATTACTGAAGGTATCAGGAATTTAACAGCCAGGTCAGACAGAGAAGCAATTCCTGCCTGTGCCACAGGAAAAAGAATGGGGGCAACACCTGCCAAAAGCAGAGCAATTAATAAAAATCCTAATTTTATCTTTTGTCGTTCCATAATTCATTTTTTTTTAATATTAACAGAAAGCCGGAGAAGAGGCTGTCTAAAAAGTTCTTATGAGACTAAATCTGAAAA
>CAYFRV010000123.1:0-7887 GCA_964345495.1 uncultured Bacteroidales bacterium
CCTATGGAGCCAGTCTTCGAATTTTCCATTCTTCATCTTCCAGCGTATACTGAATTCGATCATGCAAGCGATTAGGGCGCCCCTGCCAGAATTCCAAGGTATCCGGTTTAAGGTTATATCCGCCCCAATGTTCAGGACGTTGAATTTCCCGGCCTTTAAACTCGTTTTTATATTTCTCAACTTGTTCCTCAAGATATTGACGGTCTGGAATTTCCTTGCTCTGCTCAGAAGCCCATGCACCTATCTTGCTTTCTTCCGGACGAGAGGCGAAATATTTATCCGATACACTGGTGGAAACCTTCTTTACCAAACCTTCAACACGAACTTGTCTTTCCAACTCCGCCCAGTAAAAAAGGAGACTAGCCTGAGCATTTTCTTTCAGATCAGATGCTTTTTTGCTATTATAATTTGTATAAAAAATGAAACCTTCTTCCTGAACTTCCTTCAGCAAAACTACTCTTGAACTCACTCTGTTTTCCTTATTTGCCGTGGATAAAATCATTGCAGTAGGATCCGGAACCTGTGCCTTAATAGCTTCCTCCAGCCATTGCTTAAATTGATGAACCGGGTGTTCTTTTACATCATTTTCAGACAATGAATGTTGAGCATACTCCCTTCTAAGTTCAGATAAGCTTTTCATAAATCAAAACGATTTGCGTTTTAGCTGAGCATTGCTAATACTTGCATTGAGTTCGAAACCAATAATCAACGCCAGCGAATTAAAATAAGTCCAAATTAAAACAACCATCATTGTTCCCATTGAACCATAGAGTTTATTAAGTTGCCCGAATTGGTTGATAAACAAGGAAAAGATTATAGAAGCCATAATAGAAAGAAACGTTGCCATAATGGAGCCGGGAGAAAGAAATCTCCAATGCCTCGTTTTTGCCGGCGCAAAATAATAAAGGAACGATATTGCCAGAAGATGGAAAAGAATGGTAATCACCCATTTTCCAGCGATAATTAAATAATAGGTAAGACCTATCTCAAGAATATTCTGTTCAACCAAGGTATTTAGAATGCTTTTACTTGAAATTATCAACATAGTAGCAATTGTGATCAATGAAACTAATATGAACACCAAAGCAATAGAAATCAATCTTTGGGTGAGCCAGCTTCGGGTATCCATTTCATGATAAGTATTATTAAAAGCTTCAATAAGTGCGTGAATTCCATTCATTGAAAAGAATAAACTTGCAAGGGCTCCAAATGATAAAAAACCCCAGTTCTTTTTAAGAACAATATCTTTTAATGTAGATTCAAGGAAACCGTATGCATTATGTGGTAAAATATTTTCAAATAAATTGAGCACCTCGTTCTGAAAATTCTCAATAGGAATATATGGAATGAGTGTAAAAAGAAAAATAATTCCGGGGAACATGGCTAATACGAAATTAAAGGCAACAGAAGAAGCTCTTGTGGTTAAAGACCCTTTTTTTACTCCGTTGATAAAAAATTTAACTACCTCATAAATGGAAAGTTCATAAAAACCCGGTAAACTAATGTATTTGGCCTTTTCTTTTAGTCTTTCACCGATATTTTCTAACCTGCTAACCATCAGATTTTTATATGATTATTATAAAATTATTAATCTTTACTGTTGCAATAAAAAGTTAAAAATAAAAGATTTTTCGTAACTAAAGAAACAATAATAGCTGTTTCTGAGAAAATTTAAACCTTGGAAATAATTTATAAAATTTCAGCACCTTTTTAAATAATTGTTCTATTGTTCTATTGTTTTATTGTTTTATTGTTTTATTGTTGAAATTGGTGGATATGCGGATAGAGTGATTTTTGCCTGGCGTTTTTGTTCTTCCTCTTTCGCAAGCGTTTACTTGTGAATTCTTAGGCCTCTGCCTTCTTAGCCTTAGCCTTAGCCTCAGCCTAATTAAACAATAGGACAATTATTTAGCATAAAAACCCTATGCGTAAATTAATTATACGATTTATATACATGGGAGCTAAAAATCAATAGCCTTAAGGCTCATATCCAAACTTGTAATCTGGTGGGTAAGTGCCCCGACTGAAATATAATCTACTCCGCATTCAGCATAATCCCGAATTGTATCCAGGGTAATTCCGCCGGAAGATTCAGTTTCAAATTTACCTCTAATCATTTCAACTGCTTTCCGTGTATTCTCAATGGAGAAATTATCAAGCATGATGCGGTCTATCCCTTCAACCTTCAAAATTTGTTCTACTTCTTGAATGTTTCTGGCTTCTACTTCTATGGGAAGTATTTTATCCTTTTTCCTTAGGTACTTATGTGTTTTTCGGACGGCTTTATCTATTCCTCCTGCAAAGTCAATATGATTATCTTTCAGCATGATCATATCGTAAAGGCCCATCCTGTGATTTTTGCCTCCTCCCATTTCCACAGCCATTTTTTCCAGAGCCCTCATTCCGGGGGTGGTTTTCCTGGTGTCGAGCACTTGAGTTTTCAATCCTTCAAGTTTTTTAACATACTGAGCAGTTTGAGTGGCAATGCCGCTCATTCTCTGTAAAATATTAAGCACCAGGCGTTCTGCCTTTAAAAGCGAATGAATTTTACCTTCAGCCAGAAAGGCAGCATCTCCTTCATTAACATTTTGTCCGTCAGGGATATGGATGGTTATTTTAATATTTTTATCGATTTGATAGAAGACTTGTTTGGCAGCCTCTATGCCGGCAAGAACTCCGGGTTCTTTAATGAGTAGCCTGTATTTTCCTTTTTTGCTTTTGGGTATGCAGGCAAGTGTAGTATGATCTCCCTCGCCAATATCTTCTTTTATTGCATTGTCTATAAAAAATTGAATGTTTTGGTCAAGCATTTTCTTCTTCAATTCTTAACTGGTGAATTAATAATTTTCCCTTTCCTTTTTTCAAAAGCATATAAACTCTAAAGTTTCCGTTAAAAGTTACAAGTTTCCCGATGGCATATTGAGCATCTGATTTTCCTCCTTCATGAATAAACTCAAAGCTTTTAGGCGGATATTTAGTAAAGAAATCATCGATAATTCGCTCCGCTTGTGATTTACTGTAAATATCCTCTTTGCCGGTTATCGATAATTCTAGATTATCATTGAAAAATCGCGCTAACTCCTTGGCCGTCCCTACCTTAAATGCAATGGCAATATCTCTTGGAATTTCATCAACAGGGTATTTTGCACTGGTATTGACTATAAACACAAAGAAAAGTAGAAAAGGTATTATTTTTGCATTAATTTTCATATATCAAATTTTATGAGACGCAATATTTATAATTTTTTAAAAGCAAAAATTGCACCAAAAGTTGTCCAAAAAATAAAAAAATCCATTTGCCAACAAATGAGTTACTATAATTATTTAACTTTAGAAGCTATTACCTGGAAAAAGTTTAGTTAGCAGTTTGTTTATTTTAAAATTATCTAAACCTTTGTATGATTTCATGGCAGTTTTCTCCAAATCACAAATGAAAGAAACTTAAACTAACAGAATACTAAAACAATGAAAATCACATTTCTGGTAACAGGAAAAAATAAGGACACCTATTTAACAGAAGGAATAAAAGAGTATATCAAACGAATGAAAAAGTATATATCTTTTGAATTTAAAGAAATACCAGGTATAAAATCTACAAAAAAATATTCCACAGAAGAAATTAAGCAAAAAGAAGGGGAAGCTTTCCTAAAACAAATCCCTGATAATGCCTACCTGGTTTTACTTGACGAAAGAGGTAAGCAGATGAGCTCTGAAGATTTCGCTATGTGGCTAAAAAAATCTATGATACAAAGCACTCAAAATATGATTTTTGCTGTAGGAGGCGCTTACGGCTTTTCAGAAAAAGTTTATAAGAAAGCTTCAGCTCAATTATCTTTATCCACGATGACTTTTTCACATCAAATAATCAGACTTATGTTTATGGAACAAATTTACAGAGCTTTTACAATCATTCATGGTGAACCTTATCATCATGGTGAAAAGCAATCATAATGAAAAAAACGCTGACATATCTATATATTTTCCTGGGGATCTTTGTTGTTAGCTTTCTGTTTGAAACAACACATACAGGTAACGACATTTCCGGGATTGACACCCGTGTTATCCAGAATAAACTGGAGCGAAAAGCTTCTCATACCCAAAAATTGATAGAACAGATTGCTGATTCACTAGAAAAAAAAGACCTGACAAGAAAAAACTTTTTTGAACATTTCTCTCATCTATTTAAGGAAAATAACTATGTAGTATTTGTCTATAAAAACAATAAGCTTGAATTCTGGAGCGACAATACGCTGCCTTATGAAAATTTTGACAGAACGGATTCAGGTAAAGTTATTAAATTAGGAAGCGGATGGTATAGAAAAGAGAAAATCCGGGCGGGGGAATACGAAATTTATGGATTAGCTTTAATTAAAAAAGAATATGCTTATGAAAATAAATTCATCAAGAGTCATTTCCAGGAAGATTTCAACCTGCCTGGTAACCTGTCAATAATAAAAACCCAAAGGAAGGGAGTTCCTGTTTCAAATAATGAAGGGAATTACTTGTTTTCACTTATAAAAAAAGATGTGAATGCGAAAAACGACTCTTCGCAAAAGCTATACGGTATCCTTTATTTAGTTAGCCTGTTATTTTTATTGATATTTATCTTTAAATGGCTTAGTAGTTTAACCCACAAAAAGATATTTTACAGATGGTTAATTGTTTTGTTTTTCTTAATCGTTGGACTGAGATATTTGATGATAACGCTTCAAATACCCTCAGCTCTTTACGCACTTAATATATTTGATCCTACATATTATGCTTCATCTTCTTTAATTCCCAGTCTTGGAGATCTTATTCTTCACCTGGCATTCTCCGGAGTTATTGTATATCCGGCGCATATATATCTGAGAAAAGTAAAGTTTAACAGAACAATACCAAAATCTAAACGTATTTTTTACGGACTTTTATTAATTATTTCCAATATTGTTATATTCCTGCTGGCACATAATATATTACAGTCAATTATTTATAATTCCAGCTTTTCCCTCACCCTGTATAACTTTCTGGATTTTACAATATACAGTCTATTAGGGATTCTTGCTATCTTTTTATTACTATTCTTTTATTTTATAATCGTTGATTTAACACTGCGTAATCTACAAAAATTATTGCCATGGAAACAAGCGCTATGGCTATTTATAGCAATTCTGACAATAACTGTAATTTATATTTCCACCCTCAACAGCAACATTCAATTCTTTTCAATTATCTTCTTTTTACTGAGCAACCTCCTTATTTTTTATATTGTGCGAAATTTCCTGAAATACAAGTATGTCCATTATGTTTTGATCGTATTATTTTCCACTGTCTTTGTTACGTATTTTATTGATTATCATTCAAACCAAAAAGAAACTCAAAAACGTAAAGTTTTGGTGGCAAATCTGGAAAATGAACGTGACCGAGTTGGTGAATATCTCCTCAGGCGAAAAGAAAAAGAAATTAAAGAAGATAATAAATTAATAGATATTGCAGAAGAAGAGGACAGCAAAGGACTGGAAAAATACTTAACAAACAAATATTTTGGCGGGTTTTTCAGAAAATATGATATACAAGCCTCTGTCTGTTATTCAGAAGAAGATGTAATACAGATATATGACGTTAGTATTGCAAATTATAAGAAATGTCAGCAATTTCACGAATTACTCCAAAAAGACGCTGTTGAAGAGAATAAAAACCAATTTCATTTTCTTGACAATGAAGACAACCAGATTAGTTACCTGGGCGCTTTTAATCTCAGTAGAGATACTTCAAGAGAGCGAACATTATTTATACTACTCGAATCAAAGCCTCAAAAAACATTATTAGGTTATCCTGAATTGTTACTTGACGAAGAGATAACAAAAGAAGGCCCGCTAAGTGAATATGCTTATGCAAAATACCGTAATAAAAAACTAGTTCGTAATTCCGGCGATTATGAATATCCTTTAAAGCTGTTAAATGTCTTCGATACAAAAAAGGAAGAGACTTTTATAAATCATAAAAAATACAATCACCTTGTTTACAACGCGAATCCGGAAACAACAATCATCATCAGCAAACAAAGAATTAATGTATTGGAAATAATAGCCCAGCTTTCCTATATTTTTGTAATTTTCTATCTGTTGTTCCTGATTATTCTATTTACAAACAACTATCCATCAAACATTAAAAAATTCAATTACAATTTTAAAAACAAAGTCAAACTGTCAATGATCCTCTTATTAATCGTTTCATTGATGTCTGTCGGCTCCGCTACTGTATATTATGCTATTGATCAGTTTCAAATAAAGCAAAAAGAGACCATCAGCGAAAAACTCCAGTCTATAATTGTTGACTTTGAAAATGAACTGGATGCTGAAGCTCCTCTGAATGAAGATTATAGTAATTATCTTTCCGCTTTACTCATAAAAAACTCAAATATATTCTATGTGGACATAAATCTATACGGACTGGATGGTAATCTTATCGCATCTTCCAGAGAACAAGTATTCGAACGTAATTTGCTTGGAAAAAAAATGAACCCGAAAGTTTATCAGGAACTTGCTTATTACGATCAGCCAAAATATATTCACAATGAAAAAATAGGAGAACTAGAATATCATTCAGCATACGTACCTATATACAACGATAACAATAAACGAATTGCATATCTCAATCTGCCTTATTTTACAAAACAAAAGGCACTGAAAAAAGAGGTTTATACGCTGGTCATGGTATTGGTTAATATTTATGTCTTTCTAATTATTTTGGGTACAGTGACGGCTGTAATTGTTTCAAATAATATAACCAAACCCCTGCGTTTAATTCAGAATAGACTCAGACAAATAGGCTTGAATAAACAAAATGAAAAAATCCATTACGAAAGTCATGATGAGGTAGGTGAACTAATTTCAGAATACAATCGAATGGTTGATGAACTTGAAGATAAAGCTCAACAGTTGGCACAAACAGAACGTGAATCAGCCTGGCGTGAAATGGCAAAACAAATTGCCCATGAAATAAAGAATCCACTCACCCCAATGAAGCTTAAGGTTCAGTATTTAAAACGCGCATGGGATGATGGAGTAACAAACTTTAACGAACGAATTCAACAATTTACAAAATCGATGATAAGCCAGATTGATACTTTATCAGGCATTGCAACAGAGTTTTCGAATTTCGCTAAAATGCCACAGGCTAAAAAGCAACCATTAGATATTGATAAAGAAATAAAGGAATCAATTTCTCTATTTGAAGATACACAAGGAGTAGAATTGGCGTATTCATCAAAATATTATAAATCGTGCCAGGTCTCAGCAGATAAAGATCAGCTTTCACGGGTATTCAATAATTTGATAAAGAATGCAATTCAGGCAATTCCTTCAGAAAGAAAAGGTAAAATCAAATTATGCACAAACTGTGACAACTCATATGTTTATATTTCAATTGAAGACAATGGTGTAGGAATTCCAAAGGAAATCAGGGATAAGCTTTTTAACCCAAATTTCACTACAAAATCAACGGGTATAGGTATGGGGCTGGCTATTTCAAAGCGGATAATTGAAGATTTTCATGGAGAAATTTGGTATGAAACCGAATTTAATCAAGGTACGAAATTTCATATCAAACTTCCTATAATAAGCAGAAAATAAGAAGGAACGGAACTGAATATTATTTTACGTTATCTTAATAATTATATATTTCGATTGCAGGAAGAAGCAAAAACACCGCATAACAAACTGTACCAAAGACAGTTAAAGGAATAATTAAAAAAAAGTTTTTTTCTTTTTGCAAAATAAAAAAAATAGATATCTTTGCATTCGCAAGAGAAGATAGGCTCTTAAGTTCTTTAAAACATTGAAAAGATAATTCATTATTTAATTAATTATAAGCGAGAATAGCTCAGTTGGTAGAGCACTATCCGGC
>CAYFRV010000124.1:0-7881 GCA_964345495.1 uncultured Bacteroidales bacterium
GCCTTTTTTTCACTATCCCTGTCGTCTTTGGCAGTAACCATAATTACAGGCGTGCTCCTTTGATCTCCGGCCATTTTTTCCAGTATGTCATAACCGTCAACACCGGGCATCATGATATCCAAAAGTAAAAGATCGAAATTTTCTTCATTTATATATTTTATTGCTTCCTTTCCATTATAAGCGAAAAACACAGTATAACCCTGTTCCTCAAGTAATGTTTGTAGAAGAAATACATTTGTTGCCGAATCATCAATGATAAGGATCTTTCCTTTATTTCCAGCCATTTCTGTTAGATTTTGAGGAATATAATTTTAATGCTAATTTAATCAGTTTTTTTTAATCACCCAATGGAAATTGTGATTTTACAATATCAAACTTTTTATAAGGAGAAAGGAATGAATTTAAATCACAGAAATTTGTTTATAATCTCAGCAGATATATGATTTTCTTTTAATTTTTCCAATATGCTTTTTAGTGCATTATAATCTTTAGCCTCTATTATTTTATAAAAGCTGTTCATGAAATTTCTAATTTCTTCAATTTTCTTTAAACTGTGTACATTCATTAAAACCTCACTCAGCAGATGTATGTCCTCTGAAAGTAACTTTTCGGATATATCCAGTTGTTTCTGATAGGTAGTACCGGGAAATGTTGTTTTATCAGCGTTGAATATAAACGATAGAGCCGTTAAAAAGGGTAAGCTTAGGGATTCAGCCATAAGTTCATCGTGATTTTCAAAAGTAGTGAGATGGATTGTAATATCAAGGCTAGAATAAAGTTTTTCAAAGAAAATTTTTCCTTCTTCGTCCGATTCTTCAATTATAATTGCATTCTCATTTTTAAGATTGCTCATATCCCCGAAGGTAGGACCAAACATAGGGTGGGTAGATACAAAGCGTAAATTTTTGTTCTGATAATATTCTTTTATCCCGTTTTTGACAGAGGTGATGTCAGAGAGAATAACATTTTCGGGAAGATGATCTATAATGCTGTTAAATGCGGTTAGTGTTGAATTTAGGTTGACCGCGTTTAGAATCAAATCAGGATTAATAAAACGAATTTCTCTTGCGTGTTTTATAAAATGTATGTCGGATGGTGCTTCATTGCTTATGGGTTGCTTTTCCAATACGGCTGTATAATAATCTTTGGATAGTTGATGAGCGAACCATTGTCCCATTCTGCCGTAGCCCAGTATTAATATGTTTTTGATTGCCATACCTTAATTTTCTTTTTTAAGTTTTATATTTAACTTTCTCATATCTTCAAAAAAATCAGGATATGATTTATTAACCGCTTTATGGTTGGTAATTTTTATAGGATTTGTAGAGTTTAATGCCAAAACTGCTCCTGCCATTGCTATTCTATGATCGTTATGTGAGTCGAAAAAGCCACCTTCTATTTTACTTCCTTTTACCTGCAAAGTATCTTCATCAATTTTTTTTATATCAATTCCCATTTTTGAAAATTCATTGATCAATGAAGCTGCTCTGTTGCTTTCTTTATGAATGAGGCGCTTCACACCTTTAATAGTCGATGTTCCGTTGCAATTTGCAGCCAGACAGGCCAGGGGAGGGAACAAATCCGGCGTTTCGGTGGCGTCAAATTCAAAAGCTTTTAAATTACTTGTCTTTTCTGTATTGTAGGAGGAGCTTTGTGATGTTACTTTAACTCCTGCCTTTTCCAGAGCTTCCAGAATTTTTTTATCCCCTTGCAATGAATCCGGATTTAATCCATTTACCTCAATTTTTCCGTTTATTGCACCTGCTACAAGTAAAAATGCTCCATTGCTCCAGTCGCCCTCCATAAAATGCTTTGCTGGTTTGTATTGTTGATTTCCCATGATGTAGAAAGTTTTATAATTGTTATTTTCAATTTTTATACCATGGGATTTTAAGATATCTAATGTTAAATCTATGTAAGGCTTGCTTTTCAGGTTTTTTACATTGAGGATTGAATCGTTTGCTACCATGGGCAGTGCAAACAATAATCCACTTATGAATTGTGAACTAAGGGAACCATCTAATTCAATTTCACCTCCTTTCATCGGGCCTTTTACAATGACCGGGAGGAAACCATTATTTGTCGAACATAAAGCTCCAAGGTCGTTAAGGGCCTTTTCAATCACATGTATAGGTCTTTTTAAAAGGCTGCCTTCGCCTGTTAACGTAATTTTTCTGTTAAATAATCCTGCTAAGGGCACAAGTAGGCGGATACCCAAACCTGATTCTCCTGCATGAATTTTATTTTGTTTAAGATGCAATCCTCCTTTTACCAATAGATCATTGCCGGAATATGATATTTCAGCGCCTAATTTTTCAATACTCTGCAATACGTTTTTATCATCATGGCTATTGCCCGGATTTGATATTTTAGTATGCCCTTCAGTTAACAGACCAGCCACTAATGCTCGCTGCATATAGCTTTTTGAAGGAGGGATTTCTATTGTTCCTGAAAGGAGTGAGGGGTAAATTTTCATACACATTTTTCAAGCTTTTATTTGTTTGTAAATTTAGTGTAAAGACTATTGGAATCTTTAATTTTATTGTTTTTGTTTTGTTATTGACTCATTATGAATAGCTTCAAAAATTTTTTTGATAAATTGTTGATCCAACCCCTTTTTCTTTCCCTTTATTAGGCTTTTTGAAAGCACTTTTCTCCATCGATCTTCCTGAAAGACAGATAATTTTCTGTTTTTCTTGAAGTGACCAATCTGTTGGATTAGTTGCATTCTTCTATTGAGTATGTCTAACAGTTCTTCATCCAGATAGTCGATGTTTTCTCTGAGTTGCTGAAGCTCTGGTGCTTCCGGTTTGGTAGTATTTTTGATATTCAGCCGAAGCATTAAATCATGAAATCCTTCGGGGGTGATTTGTTGATTTGCATCACTTAGCGCTTTCTCAGGATGGGGATGAACTTCAATCATTAATCCATCAAATTGTTTATCTAATGCCTTTTTTGCTATGTCGTAAAGCAATGAGCTGTTGCCTGCGATATGGCTAGGATCGTTTATAACAGGAAGATCTGGCACAAAAGATTTTAATTTTTCTGCTATGCTCCAGATGGGCGGATTTCGGTAGCAGCTTTCTTCATAAGATGAAAATCCGCGGTGAATAGCAGCCAATTTTTTTATTCCCTTTTGATTGAGTCGTTCAATTGCACCAAGCCATAAGTTCAGATCCGGGTTGACAGGGCTTTTTATCATAACCGGAGTGTCTGTTCCTTCAAGGGCATTTGCAATTTCTTCAACTGCAAAAGGGTTTGCTGTTGTTCGTGCTCCAATCCAAAGCACATCCAGATTGTATTTCAATGCCTCATATACGTGCCTTTCGTTTGCAACTTCTGTAGCTACAGGCAATCCAGTTGTTTCTTTAACTTTTTTTAGCCATGGCAAAGCTTTAGAGCCCAAACCCTGAAAACCGCCGGGCCGGGTTCTGGGTTTCCATATTCCTGCACGAAATAAATGGATGTGTTCTTGTTTGAGGGCTTTTGCTGTTTCAATCACCTGGGCTTCTGATTCTGCACTGCAGGGACCTGCTATCAGAAAAGGATCCGAGTCAGGTGTTGAGCCTTTTAAATCTAATGGTTCTAAATCAAGCTGAACATTCATGATCATAATTTTTGATTAATATTTGCATTTTATAACCTTAAAATTTTTAAGAAAAAAACCCCGCCTTTTCAGACGGGGTTTGGGTTTTTTCAAAATAGAGCAAACAACTCACCCCGTCAGGTGTGTCCTGTAATGTAATAGTAATAATATTTAGCTGTTTTTATGATCATTTTGCTCTCATTTTGCTCCCGAATTCAATAAAATAAAAATCCCATAGCTTCTGCTACGGGATTAATGTATATGAATTATTGCTGGTTCTATATTATACAGTAATCCCGTCCGGGAAATAATATATCCAGTAATAATAATAGCTTTTTATGTTGACTGTATTATACATGTTTATTTTTTTTCTACTATACAAAAGTATATTTAATTTATAAAAAAACAAAAATTTTATTTTTATGTATTCCGAAATCAACAAACGTTTTGATTATTCAATAGAACATATAAAATACTTACGAAATTTGGATACCATTTAAAAGAAATTATTACGCTTACATAAAGCTCATTATTTGGGGAATAACAAAATTAAATGGATGAATTTGAGAAATAACGCAACCCTTTAGTATTATATTTCGTCTAAGGAGAGAACATTATAATAGATGTTTTATTAAAAGATTATATTATAATGGCATAGTTATTGTAACGTAACAGAAAAAAATAAACATTATGGAAGTAGTAGGTAAGATTAACGGAGAAATGATTCAAAGAGATCCTTATGATCTTGATTACCTTGAAATTGATGTAGTTAAAGATTATGTGCGATCGATTGAACACGTAGAATCCAATCCATCTGCACGTGTTGAAATAGATATGACTCATCCGGAGAAACCTGAATACAGGCTAGTTGACTGTAGTGATTCTTTTAAGCATAAATTTCACGAATTAGTGGAAGAAAACAGAAGGGTAAGTTAATCCTAATGATTATACCTTTGATAGGTTTCTGATGATGTATATATCGTAATCACCTAATCTTTCAAAACCAACTTTTTTATAAATCTCTATTGCATTTTTATTAGTGCTGTGTACTTCTAGTTTTATTTGGTAGCCTTTGTTTTTGGCGAATTCTATGGATTTTTTTGTGAGTAACTTACCATAACCCATTTTTTGGTATTCCGGAATAACCGCGATATGATGCAGGTGAAGTCTTCTCCCGTCAAAAGTTATCCATGACGTTCCAAATATTTTTGAGCTTCTGGTATCTTCCAGAATAATGAGCTTTCCGCCAATTTCGACACTATCTTCAATTATTTTTTTGTTATCACCACGGTGGCTTCCACCTACACCGGTTTTGCTCCAGACCTGTTGGATTTGTTGATAGTCTGTTGGTCTGTAGTCTCTTATGTTAATTTTCTCCATGTTTTATTGTTTTATGTTTTCATCACATAAAGCTGGCTGCTTGAGGTACTTATGACCTTTATTTTTTCCCCTTTGTCTATAAAACCAATTTCAGATTTTGCATCATAAATTTCCCCTTCAATGTTTACTTTTCCGCCGGGCCTTAAGACTGTATAAGCGACTCCGGTTTTTCCTATTAAAGTTTTTTGTTTGTTGTCTACGCTTATATAACCTTCATCTTTGTTTTGTACTGAATCCAGCACCAACCTTGAGAAGCGTTTTGATGTTAATACTTTTTTGCCCATATAGAGTGAAAGCACTAATCCTAAGAACATTGACAAGGTTACAATGAAAAAGGCTTTAAATACTGCTTTCAGAGCTTCTTCTGTATGGAGTTCATGTTCAAAGACAATATTGTCCACCATGCTCATAACCAAGCCGGTTACAACAAGAATTATTCCGGCTACTCCCGCAACCCCGAAGCCCGGTATGGCAAATAATTCAATGCCTATAAGTATTAAGCCGGCGATAAATAATAATATTTCCCAGTTTTGGGCTATTCCCTCCAGATAGAGCGGAGCAAAATACAGAGCAGCTGCGGTAATAGCTGCCACAATTGGAAATCCAAGTCCGGGCGATTGCAATTCAAAATAAATTCCACCTACTATAAGCATTATTAGAATACCTTGCAAGGCCGGACTCATTAGAAAACCAATAATTTTGTCCATAGTGGTAACTTCGTAGCGTTCGATCCTGGCATCTTTTATATTTGCTTTTGCAAGTACTTCTTTTAAACTATTGGCTTCTCCTTCGCAGTAGCCATTTTTTATAGCTTCCTGAACAGTAAATGTAACGATCTCGGTGCTATCCGTAACACCTTTAATTGTAATTCGTGGATCTACCATCGCTTCGGCAATTCTGGGGTCTCTGCGCCAAATCTCTGTTGTATCTTTTCCATCCACTACAACTTTCTTCCCTTTTGCTTCAGCTGTTGCCCGCATTGTTGAACGCATGTAAGACTGGTATTTTTCAGGCATAACTTTTCCTTCCTGATTCACCACTGAAGCTGCCCCTATACTGGATCCCTTTTTCATATAAATGCTGTCTGCAGCTATAGATATAAGTGCTCCTGCAGATGCTGCATTGTTTCTTATGAAAACTAGTATGGGTATTTTGCTGTCTAAAAATGATGAACGAATTGAATCTGCAATATTTACTAATCCCCCGTATGTGTCTAAATCAACCACAATATAATCAGCTTTTTTTTCCCTGGCTTGTTTAAAAGCCTTTTTAGTAAGCCTAAAGGCAGATGGCTCTATATTTTGATGAATTTTAAATGTATACACAAAATTTTCAGCATTATTTGTATCAGCATTGCTTTCAGATTTTTTGACAGAGGTGTCCTGGGGCGCTTTATCGACTGAAGAAAAATTTGTTTGATTAAATCCCAGAAATAAAATGACCCCGATAATTGTAAATTTATTCATTTTATAGCTTATTGTTTTATACTTCAAATTTAATTTATTCCCTTAATTTCTTCAGGTATTTGATTACATTTTTTTCTACTTTTGCTCAAATGAACCAATTATAAAAAACAGAACTATGAATTTAAATTCATTAACAGCAGTTTCACCGGTAGACGGAAGATATAACAATAAAACAAATGCTTTAGCTCCATTTTTTTCAGAATATGGGTTAATTCGTTACAGAGTAAAAGTAGAAATCGAATATTTTATTGCGCTTTGTGAAGTTCCTTTACCCCAATTGGAAAACATAAATCCGGATTTGTTTAGCAAATTAAGAAGTATATATGAGTCTTTTAATGAGGAAGATGCAAATTATATTAAGGAAATTGAGAAAGAAACCAATCACGATGTTAAAGCTGTGGAATATTTTATTAAAGAAAAAGTTACAGCTTTGGGTTTAGAGAAATATAAAGAATTTATTCATTTCGGACTGACTTCACAGGATATTAATAATACAGCTACTCCGCTATCACTCAAAGAAGCAACGGGTCAGGTACTTTTCCCTAAATTTAATGAACTTCTGGATAAATTAACTTCCCTTGCAGATCAATGGAAGGATATCCCTATGCTTGCCCGCACACATGGACAACCTGCCTCTCCTACAAAACTGGGAAAGGAGATACGTGTTTTTGCTGTCCGTATGGAGGAACAACTTCAGCAAATGAAACAGATCCCTTTTTCAGCAAAATTTGGTGGTGCTACAGGAAATTTTAATGCACATTACATAGCCTACCCGGATATAGATTGGAATGCTTTTGCTGAAAAATTTGTGGACGAAAAACTTGGATTAACTCGTTCATATCCGACTACACAGATAGAACATTATGACAATTTTGCTTCTTATTTTCAAGCTCTATCGCGCATCAATACGATTTTAATTGATTTATCAAGAGATATCTGGCAGTACATATCAATGAATTATTTTAAGCAACGTATAAAAAAGGGAGAAGTTGGCTCTTCTGCTATGCCACATAAGGTTAACCCGATTGATTTTGAAAATGCTGAAGGGAATCTGGGTATAGCAAATTCATTCAGTAACCATCTTGCTTCCAAATTGCCTGTCTCCAGATTGCAGCGGGATCTTACTGATTCTACGGTGTTAAGAAATATTGGAATGCCCCTTGCTCACACAAATATTGCCTTGCATTCTCTACTGAAAGGCCTGGATAAAATCACCGTAAATCAAGTGGCAATTGATGATGATCTGGAAAAAAACTGGATTGTTGTTTCTGAGGCTATTCAGACGGTTTTGAGACGGGAAGGATATGAAAATCCATATGAGTTACTAAAAGATTTAACCCGTAAGAATAAAAGAATCGATCAGAAAGCTTTTGTAGTGTTTATTGATTGTTTACAGATAAGCGAAAATTTAAAACAAGAGTTAAAACAAATTACTCCCTGGAATTACAC
>CAYFRV010000125.1:0-7865 GCA_964345495.1 uncultured Bacteroidales bacterium
AAACTTTAACCGGTATGCGTATGCAATGAACAATCCGTTGGTGTTTGAAGATCCGAATGGGGAGTCAATTACACTGGCAATAGCCGCAATTGCAGGTGCTTACTTTGGAGGTGTAACTACTAATAATGGAAACTTTAATCCATTAGATTGGGATTATGGAAGCGCTGATACCTATTTAGGGATGACAGTTGGAGCTATTTCCGGTTATGCAGGTGCTTCTGTTGGTATGAGTGTAGGAGCTTCAGCCGCTTCAGCAGGAGCTACCAGTTTTGAAGCTGGTTTTGCAGCAGGAGCTATGGGAGGTATGGTTAGCGGTGGCATTAATGGTGCAGGTATGACCGCTATCGCTGGAGGTGATTTTGATGATATTATGGGTAGTATGATTAAAGGCTCTGTGATGGGTGCATGGTCTGGAGCTCTGTCAGGTGGTGTAAGTGCTGGTATAGGAAAATTCACTGGAGTTGAAGGAAGCGGTTTTAAAAATGCGATGTATGAACTGGGGCATTCTGCCTTAAAAGGAGGAGCTACAGGTCTGGCAGGCGGAGCTATGATGGCTGCAATGAACCAGGATGCAAGTTATCTGTGGAAAGGTGCAGCTATTGGCGCAGGTTTTAGTGCTGGGATGGCTGGATTGAAGATAGGTTTAATGGGAACCACAATAGTCCCAAAAAATGTCAACAAACGTTTTGCTATGGATGATAGAGTTTATGGTATAAACCGTTATAATAGACCCTGTTATAGAAGGGGTGGATTGCTTAAACACTTTACACCTGCAATTACTATAGGAAATAATATGATGGTAGATGTAAAGTATAAAAAGTTTGATCCGGCATGGTATCGATTTACATTGGCACATGAAAGAGCTCATATTTATCAACAAATGGAAATGGGAACCTTTAATTTTTATAAAAGAATACTGAAAGAATATATTATAAATCCTGGATATTCTTTAGAATTGTATACAGATTCTAATTATCTTGATTATTGGGCTGACCAATATGCTAAATTTACACCTTGAAAATTAATGAGATGAAGAATTATAAACTAATATTAATAGGAGCTCTATTATTTCTGTTTTCCTGTCACTATAAGGTTGAATATAGAATGAATAGGGTTGATATAGATAAACAGGTATTTATTAAATTAATTAATTGTGAGTCTAATATATCTTCGGAAAAACTGTTTGTTTCAATTCAATTGAAATTTATAAATAAATCAGACAATCCAGTTCTTATATCACAAGAAAGGTCAATATTAACTTCATTAACTAATGATATAGAGTATTCTAAAGGCATTACATATTTGCCTGATAATAAAATAGAAAAAGAATCATCAAAAGTTTTATATTTTGCCACACAGGTCAATGATGAAAGATTTTTAAATTATAATAAAAAGAAAAAAGCTATTATGGATCATAAATTGATATTGGAACTATATTTATATGTTAACAATGATTTAGAAAATATAAAAATAGAATTTTACCCTAAAAATCTAAAAAAGTTGGATAAAGAAATGTAGAATTACAAGCACATGTTTGTAATTAAGCTAACTCTTTTTTCCCACATATATATCAAAATATCAAAACCCAAACCCATGAAAAACCCATTAACAACGCTAACAATATTGCTCCTGGCAACATTATTCGCCGGAGCGCAGAATGAAATTAGTTTTGGCTATGACGGAGCCGGTAACCGGCTTTCACGAAGTATAGTCCCCCTGGAAAAAATTGTAGAGTGGGGGCAAGTAAATGTATCCCAGGAGAGTTCATCGGATTGGACCATCGTGGATTTAGATAATACATACCAGGATGCTGTCGTATTTATGGGGCCTTTGTCTTATAATGGTGGCAACCCGTCGACAATTCGTGTGAAGGACGTAGGCACAAACGCATTTAAATTCCAGATAGATGAGTGGGATTATTTAGATGGTGCTCATACTAACGAATACATCTCATACATGGTGATCGAAAGTGGTCGTCATTTTATCGGAGATCTTGAAGTACGGGCTGGCATCCTAAATAAAGTGAATCATGAGTCTGAATATGTTCGCTTTCCCCGCGACTTTCCCAGTAGAGATGCGGTTTATTTCACCCAGGTTTCTACTTACAATGGTTCGGATGCAGTGGTTACACGTACTCGTGCCCGGAGAGAAGGATTTGAGGTTTGGTTGCAAGAAGAGGAAGGAAATAATAACCTTCACGTAGAAGAAAAAGTCAGTTATATAGCTATTGAAAGAGGAACGGATATAATAGACGGTAAAAGAATTGAAGTAGGGAAAAAACGGTATGCACTAAGTGAAGATTGGGATAAGATGAATTTTAATTCAGATTTTAGAGACACACCTTTATTCCTCGCAAATATGCAATCGGTTAATGGTAGCGATCCGGTAGGTATGCGCTATAAGAATTTAACAGAAAATTCTGTGGAAGTTAAGGCCGAGGAAGAGCAATCTGCTGATGATGAGATTCATCATGCGAATGAGGATGTTGGATATCTTGTGTTAGAATCCGCGGGCAAAGAATCAAAAGAAACTTCTTTTTCATCAGATGAAAACGAAAATAAAAAAGATTCTTCTCAGGTTCGTCATGAGGATGAGCAATTCCGGGAAAGAAGTATCCATGTATATCCAAACCCAACAAATGGTAAGTTAGCAGTAGAATTTGCCGGATATGAAAATACCCGGGATATCCATATACAAGTCTACAATATGCAAGGTCAGTTAATTCAAACAATCAATCAGCCGGATATGACGAATCAAATAGATATTTCCGGACATGCTGCGGGGACTTATCTCATCCGGGTAATAACAGGTGAAAAGACCAAAGAGTATAAAGTGATTAAAAAATAACTGTATCCTTTCAGAGTAATGTTAATCCACCCTGGCTCAAAATATGGCGGGGTGGATAGGCATGCAAAAAACACCTGTGTTTTTTGCCGCTTTTTCTCTGCATCCGGTCTTTTAAAAAATCAGAGATTGCTATTGCCGAAAATATATGTCTTTGGTTATTTTTACGAATATTTTGGACAACCTATTGAAAAAGTTAATCAACCCACCAAAAGGGTTAAAATATCTTTATAGAGGAAAGTCCGTCCTCATCTTCCGGATTATTTTGGTTACGGCACAAGGCATTGGTTTATAAATTTTGTAGATTTATATACTTTTATATTATTGAAAACCATACCTATATGAAACGAACTTTGATAATTATTGCATGCTGTTTACTGGCCAGTTGTCAATTTTTAAGCGCCCAGGAATCAAAAGGGTTGAAGAACGGTAAAATTGGTGTTTCTGCTTCTTATGGAGTGAATGAAATATTCAGGTTCGAGGAATTGATTGGAGCTGCGAGTTATAATGGAAGTAACTTTTTTACGGGCGGTATTAGCTATGCTCTTAACATGAACAAATGGCTGGAAATAGAAACAGGGCTGGAGTATTCAAAACATAATTTTTATATTAACCCCAATGTATCGCCTTATATTGATGTAGTTCCAAAACATGAAAGTTTTGAAATCATTAATGTTCCGGTTAATGTGAAAGCTAATTTTTTAAAATTCTTTTATATCAACGCTGGTGCGATTGTGGATATTGATGTTTCACAAAACAGTTCAATTGACAGGCAAACAGGCCTTGGAACAGTGATGGGTGTTGGAATAAAATATGACTTTGATTTTGGAGGTTCTGTTTTTATTAACCCATATACCAAAGTTCATACACTAATTCCATTTACAGCAGAGGATTATCAACAACGCGTATGGGAAAAAGGATTCAGAATTGGAGTAACGTATGATTTGAGACAAATGAAACCCTCATCCACAAAATGTAGACAAAAGACCATGAATGTCATGAGGGTTCCATGGGTTCGAGATCATTAAATTCTGCTATTGACGAAATGATATTAATAAAACACTTTAAAGAACTTGACCTTGAATTTTTAAAAAGCTGATAATGTGTATACAAACATCAGTTTATTCAAATGAGATAATAACTTCTGAAAACGATATCCAAATGAAATAACTGTTAGAAAATCATATTTCCTTCTGCCGAGACCTAACAGGCTTCCAAAACCTGTCAGGTCTTAGTTTGCATTCCTTAAAACCATTAAACTAGCCTTTACATGTTGCATATTTCGGCTGCTTTCTGCTACTGCCCCTGCGGTCCTTGCGCCTCCATTGCGTTCCTTGCGGTTATTTTCGTTTGTCATTTGGTTGTTCTATTGTTTAGACGGCTACTGTTTCTTTGTGCCAACAGCCAATAGCTAAAAGCCAATAGCTAACTACTTATTAAAAACTGATGGGATTTATAATCTTTACCTCTACTCCTGCATTTGCCTACTTACCCAACTTAGTATTCTCATCAAAAATATGAGTGGATACACCTATTGATTTACATCACGTGTGTTGGTAGATTGCACTAAATTTTATTGGATGTTACCCTATTCGAATAATCCAAATAAATGCAAACTAAAATTAATAATTATGATGAAACGATTACTTTTTTCATTGGCCTTACTAGCTTTATTCTTTAGCTTTTCAAAGGCACAGACCTATGTACAGATAGGAAACGGAACGGAGAGTTCCAGTATGCCCTACACAGTATGGAGCTATTCATGGGCAAAGGCTCTTTACCAGGCAGAAGAGCTTGATGGTGAAAAAACTATTACACATATAGCTCTTGATTCTGAGGGGAGTTATGATATGAGCAATCAGACAGTTTATTTTAAAACTACTGCGGATAACGAGCTTTCTAATTCCTATGAGGAGCCAACAACAGAAAATGGTTATACAAAAGTATACGAAGGTAATTATTCTGTATCCGAAGGTTGGAACGAAATTGAACTGAACTCTCCAATTGAATACAATGGAACTGATAATATTGTAATTTACTGGATAAATGAAGATGGTAGTGAAGTATACGCCAATTTCCTGGCTACAGATGCTTCAGGAGAGAATTTGATAAAAGTTAAAGGTGGTGACAATAGTGTTCCGGAGGAAGATGGTACGTCACCTTATCCTGATGCTTTACCAAACATTCAATTCTTTTATGAATCTGACGCCCCGGCAAATCCTTCAAATCCACAGCCAGAGAACGGACGCATCAAAGTAGATGTGGATACAAGCCTGACTTTTGACCTGGGAGAGAACACTACGCATTATAATTTATATTTTGGAAAAAACAAGGACAATTTAGAAAAAGTTGTTGATATGCAGTCAGTTGATGCTCCGGAAACGGCTACTCATTCAATTGATACATTATTAAAAGGAGATACTGAGTATTACTGGCAGGTTGCTGCAATTAATGATGCATCCGGCGATGAAACCATTTCCTCCGTCTGGAGCTTTACAACTGAAGAGTTAATTGAAAATTATCCATGGGAAATAGGATTTGAAGATGTTTGGGAAGGTATTGGAGGAAATATTTATTCCTCAATTATTAACACAAATTACCCGGATAGTACCCATTGGGAATGGACTGAATATTCATGGAATCTGGAAATTGACAGCAATCAGGTTAATGGTAATGTAAAAGCCGGGCATTTTGGTGTACACTGTTCTGCTAGCGATGAAGGTGAATTTTTCCTGAAAACACCAAGGTTTGATCTCCCTGCTAATATGCGCGCTTCATTTTGGTGGAAAAACGCCCCAAGGGAAGAAGGCAAAGTTGCAGATGAAGATACTGCTTTCTTTCAGGTGAGTAATGATGGCGGAGCAACATGGAATACACTCGACACTCTGGCCCCGGAAAGTACCATGGAAGTATGGGAGCAGACGCTTGTGGATTTGAGTGGTTACTCCGGTGATAATGTTTATATGCGCTGGGTGTATAAGGTTACTCAAACCAATCCGGGCAGGTATGTATTTCTGGATGACGTGAAGGTTGAAGCAAAACCAACAGGCCCCGTTATTGAACTTAGCGAAACAGAAATTACATATAATGAACTATGTGAAGGAGGGAGGATTGATAAAGAGGTTGTTATCTCTAACACAGGCGTAGAGGATTTAACTGTTTCTGATGTTCAGATTGATGGCGATTTTGAATGTAATTATTCCGGAACCATTGCACCTGATGAAAAGGACACCACAGAGGTTTCGTTTGTTCCTTATTCTACCGGAACTCATAATGGCTATGTTAAATTTGTATCAAATGCTGAATTCGGGGATTCTGAGATTTCATTAACTGGGGAAGCTATTGCTCCTGTTCATTCGTTTTTTCAGGATTTTGACAGTTCAGATGAATTCCCGGAAAACTGGTACCATATAGACAGTCCTGACGGATATCATAGTGGTGGTGGTGTTGAACTTGTTTCTTATTCATGGGAGGTATTTTCTGAACCTAACGCAGCCAAAATATATATGGCAGAAGATTCGATTAATCCTCTGTTGTTGATTACACCGGGCGTTACAAACTATGTAGAGAATCAATTAACTTACTATGCAAAGAGTGCAAATAAGGCAGAGGGTTTGGAAATGCAGATAGGAGTTATGTCTAACCCCTATGATGCCGGTTCTTTTGTTCCTAAGAAAACCATCTCTGTAGACACTATATACCGAAAAGATACGATTACTTTTAAACCGACAACAGACAAACCTTATATTGCATTTAAACATAATGGCAATTCAAATGGTCCCGATGATTTAACAAGTCTCAGAATTGATAACATCTCCTGGGAGCAGAGTGAGCCCAGCAAACCACTTCCGGCTGAAGTTTTATTTCCAAATGATGATACTATCGGCTTAGATATAATGAAATCAATGAATTTAGAATGGTCTGCCGGAAGTGGCAATACAGAAGGGTTTTTGCTTTGTTTTGGCACCGCTCCCGGCGAATGGGATATTATAGATCATGATACGTTGGAACTGGATGAAACCATTCACAAGGTTGAACACGCCATGGAATATTCTACTGAATATTTCTGGAAAATAGTGCCTTATAATGAAGTGGGTGATGCAGATGATTGTCCTGTCTGGAGTTTCTCTACAATGGAAGACCCGATTATTTCCAGTTTTCCCTGGTCAGAAAACTTTGATGAGATGAAAAGTGGTTTATCTCTCCCTCTTGCGTGGACTGAACAGAGCGCGAGCGATAATTTAACAAATTGGTCTTTATGGACTGATAATCCGGGTATGGCTGAATATGCTTATTCTTCCCCTCATGCTGTACATATATCATTTGATAATTATAACTCTAAAGATGACTATTTGTATACTCCTCCTTTAGATTTGAAAGACTATAAAGAATATCAATTAAGTTTCTGGTGGGTATCTCCAACGGACCCCGTATTTAATGAAGATTTCTGGGAACGTATGAAGGTATTTCTTGGGGATGATAATACAGATTCTACTATGAATAAGGAACTCTTTAACGATTCAACCAAAAACAGTGAATACGAAAAGGTTAGTATAAAATTTTCACCAAATAAAACAGGACGTCAATTTTTGAGCTTTTATTCATGGACAAAGGCATACAACAATTATGTCCTTGCACTGGATAACATCGAACTTGTTGTAACTAATACAGCACCAATAATAACATCTACACCTGATACGACAGCTGTTGTGGATAAAGAGTATGTGTATGACGTAACAGCTGATGATCCCGATGAAGACGATATTGATATTACCGGTGAGGAGATTCCCGATTGGTTAGACTTTGCTGATAATGGAGACGGTACAGCAACTCTGAGCGGTAAGCCATCTTCCAAAGAAAATTATGAGGTGAAATTATCCACAAGCGACGGTAAAAATCATTATGTACAGGAATTTACTATTTCTGTGGAAGAGAATGATGAGTCTACCGATATTTCTTCTGTTACAAGTTCAGATTTAACAATCTATCCTAATCCTACTGAAGGTGAAATCCAGGTTACT
>CAYFRV010000126.1:0-7841 GCA_964345495.1 uncultured Bacteroidales bacterium
GGTAATTACGTAGCGTAAAATAGCCTAGAACCGCCAAAACTACTAACAGGATAATACCAATCATGATTGAGATTCTTTTTAGGAACTTCATAATAAATTTTTACCGGATTTATCAAACAAATTTAATACTTATATTTTTAAAAAATTAAAACGCAAATGGAGTACTTCATCAAAAATTTGTTTTTATCTTTTGATTTTCAGTATATTTTTTGTATTTTATGAAAGATTCCGGATAGGAATATAGGAATCTGATAAAATTCTCAATTTATTATTCATTAAGCTTTTATACCAAACTCAAAGAATGAACGCACCTTTTAGGATAATAATAATTTGCGAAGACCTTGTTTTAAATTCCCTGTTAAAAACGGCATTTAAATTATGGATTGAGACTGCTTATGTCGTTTTTTACAATTCTTTTTCAGAGGTTAAATCAATTAGCCCTGACATAAAAGCCGACCTGATTATTTTAGATGACTTAATAACGGGTTCTGCCAGCCATGAAATATTATATATACTGCGGCAGAGAAAAAAAATAAAATGTCCTGTTTATTATTTAAGCAATGCTGAATTTGGGCAGGAAAAAAAAGCATTATACCAGGGGGCGAATTATTTTTTTAAAAAGCCTTTTCATCCCGAACACTTAATGAAGCATATCACTGAAAAAACAAAAGCCAACCCGCAGGCATGACCAGATAAAAATCAGTCAGAGGTTGTTAGGAGAGGATTCACAATTTAAACATAAGGGAAAAAATGATTAAAAAGATATTTGTTATTTTGTTGTTAAATAGCCTGCCTTTTATTTCACTAAGTCAAATAAATGTGGACTCTCTATTCAATTCGGCCATAAACCATGCACAAAGCCAAAACTATGCTAAAGCAATAGACGATGCGGAAAAAGTGCTTGAGGCGGATTCTTCGAGGTACGACGTGATGGTATTTATTGGCAATGTTCATGCATGGGATGGAAACTACAACAAGGCTCTTGTATTCATTGATCAGGCCCGGCAAATTAATTCTGATTATAAAGAGTTATATGACAGTTGGCTCAATATTTTACTCTGGAGTGGCCGTTATAAAGCTTTACTGGATAAAATTTCCGTAGCAAAGGAGCATGACTACCCTGACAGCTATAATTTGGCTTTAAAAAAGATGCAGGCCTATAAAGGCATTGGCAGATATTCGGAAGGCATTGATTTTGCTGAAAAAAATTCTTCGCTGCTCGACTCGTCAGCCATAAGGGCTATTTACAATGAAATGATGATACTTGACAGGCAGAATATTTTATCTGCTTTCTACTCGATTGATATTTTTGATGGTAATAATCCAGCACCATACCATCTTGCCTATCTTGACTATGGTTTCAGGATTGACAGGCATACTTTACTAACCCGGATCAATTATGCACATCGTTTTAGTACTAATGATTTACAGCTGGAATCAGATTATTACCATGTGTTCAATAACGGGCATTATTTGTATGCCAATTATGGAATCGGTATCAAAAACAGACTTTTCCCGGAACACAGGGCCGGACTTGAATATTACTTTCCGATGCGCAATGGACTGGAAGCCAGCCTGGGAGGCAGGTATTTTCATGGGGACTCAGAGAATGTTTTTATTTCTACGGGTCATATTGGGAAGTATTTCCCTAATCTATGGATGGCGCTTCGTCCCTTTTATGTTTTTAGTGAAAACGGTAACGCGCTGACCACTGTATTCAATGTACGACATTTTCAAAATAATCCGGTTAATTATTGGGGAGTTGAAATTGCTTACGGCAATTCGCCCGATGAAAGATATGCTGTTGATCCCACTTTGGAATTGCTCAGATTGAATAGTTATCGTATAAAAATTGAAAAGAATGTTCAGATGGGTCAGGTTCATGAGTTGAAATTATCAGCTGGTTATGCCTATGAAGAACATATCCCGGATGCTTTTCGCAACAGGTTTCTAATTGAACTAATATTTAAGTACAGGCTATAAGATGAATTTATTACTACGTCAATATTTAAA
The DNA here is from genome assembly GCA_964345495.1 of uncultured Bacteroidales bacterium. Taxonomy (GTDB): domain Bacteria; phylum Bacteroidota; class Bacteroidia; order Bacteroidales; family UBA12077; genus JAGXLC01. The sequence continues at coordinate 2,014 of CAYFRV010000126.1, forward strand.
AAAAACAACTAAAATATTCCTGAGGGTTATATTGATTTTGTCAATCATAATTCTTGTCTATTTCTTTTATACTCCCGGGATAACAATATATAACATCAATATTGTCAACCCTTTTTATGCACAAGTGATGGGTCTTGAAACATGGTTGTACTTTGTAGTTTGTTTTATTTTTATCTCCCTCATTCTTTTTTTAATTCTTTTTCTTCTTAGCATTTATTATGACATTAAGCGAGAAAGAGAAGCAAGATTGACTTTAACGTATGAAAAATATTTTGCCGAAAAGTTAGCGGATTATTTGTTGTCTGAAAAATATAATAACAAACATGAAAGAAATGTCTTTGTCAGTACGGTAAAACCCTTCACTGTCAAATGGATTCAAATATATGCTTTGTTCAGTATTTATACCCGTATTCAGGAAACACTCACTATCAACCTTAGCCCAAAATTCATAATTCTGTTAAAAGACCTGGAATTATATGACAAACAAAAAACTTTACTCTATAGCCTCAATATCGCGGAACGCATTATTGCAATGAAGCTTTTGTCCTATTTGCGTATTAGGGACTACAATGAACGGATTTTGTATTACACGAAAAGAAAAAATCATGCCCTCCGTACAGAAGCCGATGCCGCCCTTGTTAGATTAATGGGGAACACAGATACCAATCTTTCATTTATTGAGCAAAAATACCGTTTATCATTGCTTGATATTAATGTTATGGTTAATGCGATTTTGAAAAATTTTAAAACCGATATCGATTATGAAGGTCTTTTAACGTCCAATTATGTGTACAAAAAAATTGTCGGTGCATTGCTCATTAAAAACCGGAAATTAAAAGGATACAAACACCTGCTTTTCAAGGAACAACAGACCGACACCCGAAACCTTTTATTGAGACGGACAAAATGGGCCTCGTTTTTGGAACTGGCCGATGAGAGCGAAACAGTGGATGCTGTACTGAAAGATTTCGAAAATGAACCCGATGAAGTTAAGTTTCTGATTCTTGAAAAGTTGCACCAAATTAAAGACGTTCATCTTAAAGATTTTTTAGTAAAGGTTGCTGAAAAACAGTCACTTTTGGTTAAGATAGAAATTTTGAAAATTTTATTTAATAATGATATAAGCCGGTTTCTTTTATTTAAAGATTCGGATGATTTAGAATTGAATAAGGCTTTTAATGAAGTATCTGACATTAATATAAATTAAAAAAATGATGGTTATATTAAATCTGTTTTTTGAAGTGTTCAACAGTGTTTTTTTGTATTATGCAACATTTTTATTTGCATCCTACTTGCTCATTGCAATTTTGTCAACTTCTGAATTAAAATCTTATATCAGAAAGAACAAATATTTCAATTACCGAACCATCAGAGGCTATCAAATACTTCCTTCGGTTTCCATTATAGCACCATCTTACAATGAGGAAGAAAGTATCGTGGAAAATATCCGGAGTTTGCTTTCACTGCAATATCCAAAGGTTGAGGTGATTATTGTTAACGACGGAAGTAAGGACAACAGTTTTGAAAAGGTGATCAAAAGTTATGAACTTGTAAAAGTAAAATATGCTTATAACCAAACCATTAAGACAGCCTACGTTCGAGGTGTTTACAAATCTTTAAATAATGCTTATTCGAACCTTATTTTTGTTGATAAGGAAAATGGGGGTAAGGCAGATGCTTTGAATGCCGGGATTAATATTTCAAGATCGGATTTGTTTCTCGCCATTGATGTGGATTGCATTATAGAGCCGGACGGCATTATGCGCATGGTAAAACCATTTATGGAGGAAGATGACAATAAAAAGGTTATTGCATCCGGCGGCGTAATTCGTGTGGCCAATTCGTGCGAAATAAAAGACGGCAGAATAGAGAAAGTACGGTATCCTAAAAATTTGTGGGGAAAGTTTCAGGTACTCGAATATTTTAGGGCCTTTACCCTGGGGCGCATGGCCTGGAGTAGAATTAACGGGCTTCTGATTATATCCGGTGCTTTTGGAATGTTCGATAAAAAGCTGGCACAGACCGTAGGTGGCTACGATGCTTCCAGCGTTGGCGAAGACCTTGAGTTGGTGGTTCGCATGAGAAGATACATGCACAAAATAGCAAAGGAAAAGTACAAAGTTGCTTTCATTCCTGACCCTTTGTGCTGGACGGAAGTGCCATCGACAGTTAAAGTGTTATCAAGACAGAGAAACAGGTGGGCCAGGGGCTCAATAGATACTATATTAAAACACAGGGGTATGTGCATGAATCCTAAATATGGAAGAATTGGAATGATTAGTTTTCCTTACTGGATTCTTTTTGAATGGTTTGCCCCGATATTGGAAACCATTGGTATCGTGTATTTTATAGTCGCTTTGTCTCTGGGAATGGTTAATTATCAGATTTTCTTTGTGCTTCTTTTATTCGTGTTTTCATTTGCACTGGCATTCTCATCATTAGCGGTATTTTATGAAACCTTTCTGTTTAACAGGTATAAGGGGGCGAGGTTTCTTTTGAAAATAATATTTATTGCAATGGCAGAGATGATCATTTTTCATCCGATGAATGTGTTTTTTTCTCTTAAAGGCAACTACGATTTCTTTTTCAGAAAAAACAAAAAAAGATGGGGGATTATGACAAGAAAAGGTTTTGGAGACAAACAGGTGAATTAAATTTTTTTGTAAATTTATTACGTTTCAATCTTAAAACTAAGTAATAATGGCAAGTATCTGGAATGAGAATTTTGTTTTAAATATTCCCGAAATTGATGAACAGAACAAAAAGTTTTTTGAGCTATTTGAAAAAGTATCTGAAGGGGATGAGCCAAAAGAACCTGAAGAGCTTAATAAGTTACTCATAGAACTTGAGGATTATTTGGAATACCATTTTAAGGAAGAAGAGCAGTTTATGAAAGATATAGGCTATAACGACTATGAAAATCATAAAAAACAACACGAGTTCTTTCTTAAACGTATAGAAGAGATGCGGCAAGAGTATGACTACAAGAATCCCTGGTTATTTGATAAAATCAGGTCTTTTATTAAAAAGTGGTTTGTTAGTCACATTTTACATAAAGACTTTGAATACAAGGAGGTTTTGTCGGGAGGCTCCAATCAAGACAGTTGATGCATGAAATATTTAATTTTACTTGTTTTTCTGACATTAACCTGTCAGGTATCAGTTGCGCAGGAATCTTCTGATTTTTCCGTCCCCTATTCTACAGACTCAACTTCTTTGACAATCTGGAATGGGACTGAATATGTTCCTTTCTTTCTAAAAGGAATAAACCTGGGTATTGCTGTTCCCGGAACTTTCCCGGGTCAACTGGCAGCCACACGGGAACAATATGCCCGTTGGTTTGAAGAGATAAAAGGAGCCGGCTTTAATACCATCAGGCTCTACACGCTTCATTATCCGCGCTTTTATGAGATGCTGGATTCATTTAATCTTGCCAATCCCGAAAATCCGCTGCTCTTTTTTCAGGGCATATGGCTAAACGAAGAATTACCAGGGTATGAAGATGACCTGTATTTCATGACAGATACTTTTCGGGCAGAAATTGAGGAAAATGTTGATTGTGTGCATGGCAACCGATACATTCCTGTCAGGCAGGGCAAAGCTTTCGGCAACTACAGCCATGATGTTTCCGAATGGTGTCTGGGCTATATTATTGGCCGTGAAATTCATCCCGTGGAAGTTTCAGCCACCGATCGAAATCATGCGGAGGATGATAGTTTCAAAGGCAACCATTTTTCTGTTAATGATGCCAGTGCAACTGAAGTGTGGTTTACCAAAAAACTCAACCATCTTGTTGAATATGAATTTCAGTTCTATAAAACCCAACGGCCTGTGAGCGTATCAAGCTGGCCAACACTAGACCCCCTTCGCCACCCCGAAGAACAAAATGAATATGAAGATTCTATTTCTCTTGATTTTTCAATAATTGAACCGGAAAACGCTCTGGCAGGAATGTTCATAAGTTATCATGCCTACCCCTATTATCCCGATTTCATCAGCCTTCAATCGGATTATCAGGAATATCAGGACAAATATGGATCTAATAGTTATCTTGGATATTTAAAAGACCTGAAATCACATTATGATGAATTTCCGGTTATCATAGCCGAGTATGGTGTTCCATCAAGCTGGGGAATTGCCCATTATGCTACATCAGGCATGAATCATGGCGGTTTTGATGAGCAGAATCAGGGCGAAACTAATATCAGAATGTTAAAAACTATAGAAAACAGCGGATGTGGTGGTGGAATACAGTTTGCCTGGATTGATGAATGGTTTAAACGGACTTGGATTACTGACCCGGTGGATTATGACCCACAGAGCAGAATATTATGGCATAATATCGCTGCGGCAGAACAAAACTTCGGCCTTGTAAAATATGAAAAAACGAAGAATTTTACTTCCCTCAAAGAGTTTGGCGATACATCAGCTATAACAGAAATAAAGGCCGATGCCAATTACGCGTTCTTTGAAATTGAAATCGGATTAAAAAACCCTCTTGATATACCCGATGAGCTATGGGTGACTTTTGATTCTTACGCGGAAGAGCTTGGCGAGTCACAATTGTCCAATGGAGTTGAAATTCCTACCCGCTCGGAATTTGCCTTACACGTCACCAATCACTCGGCCAATCTGTATGTTACCGAGGCTTATGACCGATATGGAATATGGCACGGGATATCGGCTCCGGAGCAACAATTTCGTTCTGTCCCCACTGATGGGGCCCCATGGTATATTGTGAGATGGAAAAATAATTACACCTATTCGGATGTCCAGTATATTGGCAGTCTGAAGCTGAATTACGTGTTTCAAAATCCCTCTTCCAAAGATGCAGTTACATTGTACGAAGATAAGATAGCCATAAAAATTCCATGGTCTCTCTTAAATGTTGTAGCGCCCGATAAGCGAAAAGTTTTGCACGATAACAAAAGCACACCTCAAACCGAGGATACCATTTCCGACGGATTTCGAATTGCCGCGTACTATCAATCGCAGTGGTACGATGCAGAGCAGCGTTTTGTCTGGGATACATGGGATAAAATTGACGATACAACACTTAAAGAGACAATAAAGACTTCTTATTGGGTAATGAAGGACCGTTTGCATGAATTTAACACTCCGGCCATTGCTGTACGTGATAGTTTCTATTTTGAAAATGAAACATTCCCGGTAATTGTTGATGTCGATGAAGGCTTGTTAAGTAATGATTTTGATATTGATGGCAGTTTTATGGTGTCCCTTGTAAATGAACCACCTGAAAATGGCGAAATAATCGTACAAAATGATGGCTCATTTATTTATCAGCCCAAAATAAATTTTAACGGTTACGATACCTTTACATACAGTGTCTTCGATGGATATAGTTTATCTGAGCCCAATTGGGTTGTGATTGAAGTTTCGGGCAATGAATCCGGTTTTGATGATGACATCACCGATTATTCAGAATTGATTGAAGTTTACCCAAATCCTGTATCCGAGAGATTATATATCGAAACAGCTGTAGTTTTCGAGGAATTAATGGTATTTAATCTTTCCGGGGCATTAGTTGAAAAGCTGGAACACGGACAGAAATTTTATGAGCTTGATGTTTCTCGTTATCACCGCGGTATTTTCTTAATTGTTGCCAGGTGGGAAGATAAGTATATCTCGAAGAAAGTAATAAAGGAGTGATTTCACTATTATAAGTTCAGTTTACTGAAAGACATATAGGTTATATTCTCACGGATTTATTTCTATAATACAGGTTATTAGCTATTATGCATTTTTTGTGAATAATTCAGGAACGAAGTATATTTGACCTTAATATTAATTTATCTATATTTGAACCC
>CAYFRV010000127.1:0-1941 GCA_964345495.1 uncultured Bacteroidales bacterium
AAAAATGAAGAGATTGAAAAACAAAAAGAGGTTTTGAGTAAACAAGCTGAAGAACTCCAAATTGCAAATGCGACAAAAAACAAATTCTTTTCCATTATTGCACATGATCTCAAGAACCCCTTTAATCAATTGATGGGAAATTCCCAGCTTTTGCTGGAAAAATGGGATAACTCGAACAAGGATAATCTAAAACCATTTGTAGAAGAAATCCATAAAGCCACAGAAAGAGGATACAATTTACTCGTAAACTTACTGGAATGGTCAAGAGCACAAACCGGAAGATTAAAGATAGAACCGCAGAACCTTTATCTGAATGATATTGTACAACAAACGATTTTCTTATTGCAGCCGAACGCAGATTACAAAGAAATCAGCCTGAAGAATGAGCTCAATGAAGACCTGTTTGCCTACGCAGACCAAAATACAATAACTACAACGATACGAAACCTGGTTTCCAATGCAATCAAATATACTGATAAATCGGGCGAGGTAAAGATCTATGGAGGGGCTGAAAACAACCACGTAAAGATATATATTGAAGACAACGGAATGGGAATCAGCGAGAAAAACCATCATAAAATCTTCAGGATTGATGAGGGTTTCTCAAAGAAAGGCACTAATGAAGAAAGCGGCACAGGATTGGGACTGTTGCTCTGCAAGGAATTTATTGAAAAGAACGGAGGCACTATTGGCTTTACAAGTAAAGAAGGAGTAGGCACCACATTCTATTTCACCCTAAAAAAAGGAGTAAAGGATATCTGAAATCGCAAGGCAGGTTAAGAAATCACATGCCGCTCTGGCGCATCCGTTATTTCGTTTTGTCTAAAGAAGACAAAAAATCATTGTTTCCTTAATTCTTCAATGAATCCGGCATCCATCCAGTAAATATCGCCATTTCCATTTTTTGGTTGATTATGCCATTCAAGCAAATCCTTGTAAGTGTATGAGCCAGAAGTCATATTCTTGCTCATACACTGAGAAGTAGAAAACAAACGTTTCCCATCCGGGTGAAATACAGGTTCCAAATCTTCATATTCTCCAGAGAAAGACACCAGTTTTGGTTTTGTCCACTTGCCATTCAATAGTTGAATGTAAGCTATGGCATTAACCTCGCGATTATACTGAACGGTATAAAAATGACTAAAAATCATACTATAAATAATCAACATCTACTAAGGAAGCAGTAATATATATACAAAATAAATCAGAAGTAGAATTAGATAGAAAACCTCTAAATATTATAGTAAAAAAGGAGCTGCTTTAAACAAGCAACTCCTTTTTTACTATCTGATTCATTTTAAATTAAAGAAAATAAGCTACAGAAAGTTGAATTACTGAATTCGTAGTGTTGTCTTCAGGATCTTCACCATTATATTTAGGATTAATATTTCCCAATCCTAATCCGTAACCTGCCTGAATTTGAATAGATTCATTGATCATATAACCTGCACCAATATTCAGACCATAGTCTAAACTATTTACTGGCACATCTTCAGTCTCTTCATCAACATCGCTGGTAAATTCAATATCTGAATCATCCAACTCATCGGCATCAAACTTCACTTTACCAAACAAACCAAAACCTAAATAAGGTCCGGCAAATATTTGAAAATCAGACACATTATAAACAGCATTAATGGGGATTTCCAAATAATTCAAGCTTATGGACTGATCAAAAGTTTCACCCATCATTTCAGTGGAAAAATTAGATCCTTTTCCAGCAAGTATAAGTCCGGGTTGAATTGTGAATGCATCACCCATGTTAAAATTAGTCACAAGACCAACTTGATAACCAGGCATAAGTTCGGCATCATCAGTGTTATCACCTGAAAGAGTAGCCATATTAAAACCTGCTTTTACTCCAAAATTCATTTGCGCTTCACTTACGAAGCTAAATGATACTAACAATACAATTAAAATAGTTAATTTTTTCATTTTCAG
>CAYFRV010000127.1:2041-3983 GCA_964345495.1 uncultured Bacteroidales bacterium
ACTAACACAGGTATAAAATCCGATTCGTACAAATGTTAAACAATTAATAAATATTTGACTAACAATCAACTATATTGTTAGATTATATATTAACCGTTATATGTTACTGGTTAAATTATTAAATATCAGTTTTTTGCAAAAAACACATACTGCAAATGAACTGGTCCAAGCGAAGGGCTGAACCAGTTCAATAATTGGGTAAAATTACTATTTCTCTGCATTTTCAACCTTACATGTACTCATTCCAAACAGGCTATACAAACCACATGTACCAAAAATACCAGTAAGTAGAGGAATTAGTCCAATTAAGCCCCACCACGTACTGAAGTAAATACCTGCTGCACCAATTAAAACTCCGAGAATTATTCGGATAATCTTGTCAGTTTTTCCAACATTTTTTTTCATTGTCATAGAGTTTAGTTAACAGTAATTTTTTATGTTAAATAAACTAACAATTTACTAAGCCTGTTTGTTTAAAAAGACCGTTATGAAAATTGATCTATTGTCTTAGTTATAAAAACGTTAACATCACCATTTAACGGGTTTACGCCTAACGGGCATGGTCATACAACGGGCGCCACCTCCACCTCTTGGCAATTCAGAACCTTCCAGTGAAACTACAAATTTGGAATACTGAGAAATATCTACTTTATTACGGATAATATCTTTCGCTCTTAAAATTTCATATCCATTTTTATTCATTTCTTCCATCGTGTATACATTCCGTTCGTAACCAATCACTTTTCCGGGTTCAATGGCAAAGAAATTTGCTCCACTATGCCACTGTTCACGCTCCTGTATCCATGCATCTGAACTGCCACCACATAGAACAGGTTTTAAATCCATTCCCAAATCTTTCAATGCTTTTATGAGGTTTTCTTCTTCCTCAATTTTTGAGACTTTTCCATCTTCAATATAAATGTGTATGGTTTGAAACTTATTAGCTTTTAATATTAACGGTTCATATACCATACATTCAGACTGGCTCAGAAAAGTGAATACCATATCAAGGTGAATAAAGGATTCAGGATGATACGGAAGCTCCTGAACTATAATATGCCTTTTTTTCTCTCCTTGTTTTATTAATTGCTCCATTATAAAATCTATACCTTGTGTGGTTGTACGTGTACCGGTTCCGATTAACAAAATGTCATCCCGGGCAACCAGAACATCACCGCCTTCGATGGATGTTTTCGGGTCAAAATCTTTTTGGCTCAGGGGATTTACTGTCCGGGTTTTAAACATCTCGTGATAATCGAAAATGGCTTCCATAATAAACGACTCCCGCTCTCTTACATCGTTGGCCATCCGCCCTATGAGCACATCATCCAATACAGACATTGCTGCATCGCGCGTAAAAAAGAAGTTATGAAGCGGACGAAGCGAATAACGCTCCCTGTTTAGATATTTAGTTAATGTATCCTTCTTCTCTACCACTCCCTGAATCAATTGTTCTGCAGATTCTTGAGGTGAAATTGAAAGCAAATGCTCAAATACATCGCCGCGTGATTCAAATCTGCATATTTTCTCAAGTAAGTTTTCTTTAATTTTCTCATTACTAAGTATATCACCCAATAAGTCTTTTACTTCAAAAGTATTTGTTAGTTTACTGAGTACTTCTTTAAACTGAGCATACTCCCTGCCTGCAACAGATAAATTCAAAATATCACTATACAAGGCTCTTTCCGCATTTTTAGGAGTCATATTCTCCACTTCAGTTCCCGGAGTGTGCAAAATAACACCTTCTAACTGACCAATTTCAGAAGTAACATTAACAGCTAATCTTTTTCCCATAACTAATTGAATTTAAATATTATACCACATTCTCGTCAAAAGAACGCACAAATTTAATAATTGTTAGCCACATTCAGCAAAAATTAACAGGAATTAATGGTTTTTAAAAAATGTATTCAAAATATTTGTTAAACCTGTAGACTTATTT
>CAYFRV010000127.1:4083-7837 GCA_964345495.1 uncultured Bacteroidales bacterium
TTTTTCTGAAAGCGCCTGTAATAATTTACAGAATTAAAGGAACGAGGAATGGTACAAGCAATGTCAGTACTAACCCACTGAATACAGAAAAAGCGGCATATTCCACCCCAATAGATTTGGTAATAATTGGAAGTGTAGTATCCATAGAAGTGGCTCCTCCTGACGCAATGGGGGAAAGTTTTCCAAAAGCTCTTGCTAAAAGCGGAGAAAATACCAGCGTCAATATCTCACGTATGATATTCGATAACAATGCGATCACTCCTAAAGTTTCTCCTGCAATTTCCTTTATAAGCACACTGGACAAACTATAATAACCGTAACCGGCACCAACTGCCCAACATTCCCGTATGGTCAGATTTGGGTCCAGGAAGGAATAAATCAGCGTTCCCAGAAATGTACCAATGATTACAGATAATGGTATAAGCAAAATTCGCCAGCTGGCCGATTTTAATATTTTCAAGGTATTTTTATTTGCTCCTACTCCTATTCCCACTAAAAATAAAAGAGCATAAAGCACATACGTAGTCATATTGTCTCCGGAGAAAGCTTCAGGCACAAATTCATAGATGCCGAATAAGACCCCTGCTACAAAGAAAAATAATATAATGACTGTATTCTTCATTCTAAGAGGTCTTAAAAAAGATTTTATACACCAGGTAACTCACCAAGATACTCCCCATTGTTGCTAAAATAGTTATAGCAAATGACTGCAGACCGATTTTTTGAAAATTGGAAATAATTTGCTCATTCATTCCTACCGATATTCCCAGAAAAAAAAGAAGCAGAAAAATAGAGCCATCCGTCAGGCGAGCAGAAACTTTTATTATCGTTTTATAATCGCGTATAAAAACACCTAAAATAATTCCTGCTACTAATAATCCTATTCCAAATACCATAAATATTAAGGTTCTTAAACAATTTAAAACACAAATATAAAGGAACTATTTAAACTGATTATAAATCAGCAGAAAAAATATAATACAGCTACATTTTTATCGTAATATATACAAAACTATTTAACATAATTTTTTTTGAGAAAACATTTAGTTTTTTGTAAATTAGCTTAATAAAGGTTTATCAAAAAAAGGAGGGTTCCATTATGAAAAATTTTATATTTTCTAATGTATTGCGAGAGCTTGTAAATTATAAAGCCTCCAGGAATTATCTTCTAAAAAAAATAGATAATCATTTATACAACTCTATTGTTGAAAAAGACGATAGCAATCTCAGGGAAGTTCAGGAGAAAAAATACCATTTCATGAATTCCATGCTGCAATCATCAGTAAGGAATATTGAAAAAGGGTATTTTTCAAAAGACGTATTTAAAAAGCTTGTGCAAGTTCTGGTAGAAAATTCAATTCTTAACGGGCATACTTACAGCCAGAAACTTGAAGAGTTTAAAGAGCAGTATGGGGAATATCCGCCAAATTTCATTGTCCTGTCTCCAACGCAGAAGTGTAATTTGAACTGCACCGGATGTTACGCTGCTTCAAATGCGCACACTAAGCCTACTTTATCATACGATATGGTAGACAAAATTGTACACGATGTCAGAAACAAGTTTCATAGCCGTTTTGTTACAATAAGCGGAGGCGAACCATTTATTTACAAGAGCCAGGGCAAAACATTAATGGACATATTCGAAAAGTATAACGATATGTTCTTCCTGGTTTATACAAACGGCACACTAATTACACCGGAAATAGCTGATAGATTAGGCAAAGCCGGCAACGTTACCCCTGCTATTTCAGTTGAAGGTTTTGAAAAGGAAACCGATGAAAGAAGAGGAAAAGGAACGCACCAAAAAATCCTACAGGCATTTGAAAACCTGAGAAATGCAGGTGTACCGATAGGCATCTCAGTAACAGCTACAAGCAAGAACGCAGACATGCTACTAAACGATGAATTCTACGATTATTACTTTGATCAGCAAGGCGCAACATATATGTGGGAATTCCAGCTTATGCCTATGGGAAGAAGCAACCAGGCATTTGATCTTATGGTTTCACCGGAAAAGCGAGTAGAGCTATACCGTAAATGGGAAGATCTTATAAAAAATAAAAAATACTGCGTTGCAGATTTCTGGAACAGCGGTATATTAACAAACGGATGCATTGCATACGGCAGAAGAGGCGGTTATTTCTATATTGACTGGAACGGAAATATAACACCTTGCGTATTTGTTCCATATTACGTAGATAATGTTTATGATCTCTATAATAATGGCAAAGGATTAGTAGATGCTTTATTCTCTGACTTTATGAAAAACGGAAGGCAATGGATATATAATTACGGACAGGCAACACCGGAAAAACCGAAAAACTGGTTAATGCCTTGCTCAATTAGAGACCATTACGCTAATTTCAGAAAGAATATTCTGCCATCTCACGCAAAAGGTGAAACAAAAGAAGCAGATGAATCGCTCAAAGATCCAAATTATTACAAAACATTAGTAAGGTATGATGAAAAACTGGAAGAGTTGACTGAGGATATCTGGGAAGAAGAGTATATGAAAGCATATAAAAAAGAAAACGCCTGATTCTTTGGGAAACATATTAACAAAAAAGCAGCATTTCATTAGATGCTGCTTTTTTTTGTATTTTTGATTCAATCAGAAACAATACTTTATAATGAATACTTACGGACACTTCCTTAAATTATCTATATTTGGCGAATCTCACGGTACTGTCATAGGAATTACAATAGACGGATGCCCCGCAGGAATTAAAATAGAAGCGAACGAATTCAATACCGATCTTGCCAGGAGAAAGAGTGGCAAAATTGGAACTACTCCACGAAAAGAACTTGATCAACCCGAAATTTTAAGTGGAATTTACCAGTCATACACGACAGGAGCTCCCATAACAATGATTTTCAGGAATGAAAACACAAAATCAAAAGATTATGAAGCTTTTAAAAGAATTCCAAGACCCGGGCATTCAGACTTTACCGCGTATAAAAAGTATAAAGGATTTAATGACCCTCGCGGCGGTGGCCACTTTTCAGGCAGGTTAACCCTGGGATTAGTTGCAGCCGGGGTAATTGCAAAGAAACTAATTTTTCCGCTGTTCGTCAATGCAGAACTCATCGAAGCCGGTGGAGATAAAAACATAGAAAGAGCAGTCAAAAAAGCACTCAGAGCAAATGACACTATTGGAGGCATAATCGAATGTAAATCAAAAAATGTTCCCGTTGGATTGGGAGAACCGTTTTTCAATAAAATACAAGCAGCAATATCTCATCTTGTTATGTCCATTCCTGCTATAAAAGGCATTGAATTTGGTTCAGGTTTTCAATCAGCTAAAATGAAAGGAAGTGAACATAATGATTCAATTATTGATAAAACAGGCAGAACGGAAACAAATTATGCGGGTGGTATTAACGGAGGAATTACGAATGGAAACAATCTGGAGTTCAGAGTCCCTGTTAAACCGACCTCCAGCACACCAAAAAAACAAAAAACCATTAACCTGGAAAATGAAAAGATAGAAGAACTGGAGGTGGAAGGAAGACATGATGCCTGTATTGCACTGAGGGTTCCTGTAATTATAGAAGCAGTAACTGCGTTTGCACTGGCTGATTTCATGCTACAGGAACAAAAGATACCACGAGTCTTTGAGAGTTAGTTGATTGAGTTTGTTGAGTTAATTAAGAGGGAAATTGGTTCGGATTAACTTCTTTGCGTCCAGTGCGGTTTGGTATACTGTAGTCATTCGGTGGTCACTCTGTTGTCATTCAATTGATTCGTGTTTCG
>CAYFRV010000128.1:0-7752 GCA_964345495.1 uncultured Bacteroidales bacterium
CGCTCAATTAATCGGTCATCGCCATGTGGTTCATAGTCAGCTTTCAGATTATGACCAAAAACGCGGGCCAGAGTTTGCCAAAAAACTGCGGAAAAACCTCCTTTTATCTCTTTCAAAAGTGTGAATGAGGTTCTTCCGGTTTCCCTGTCAATAAGTTTCAATAATAACCGGCCTTGCGTTATAGTAAGCTTTTTCAGATCGTCTTTAAAGTCTTCTTTCAGCTGCTTCTCTACCTTTTTAATGTATTTCCTTTTCTCTTTTTCAGTCTCTAATTTCCTGAACTCCCACTCCATCTCAATTAACTGATTTCTGGCCTTTATTGCATAAGGATAAACTTTTTTTAAATCCCTGACCAATTTCCTATATTTCCTGCGTTCTCTTTTACTATCGAATTTTAAATCAGGGAATACAACAACCTCTTTCATTTTAATATTTCCTATAGTATCCCCATTGTTAACAGTGCCTTCCAATACATAATACGGTTTACCGTTTATGGTATCCGCTACTTGTGCATTAATAGCGGAGCAACCTATAAATACTATAGCAGCAATCAGGGTGATTATGATTAGTGGTCTTTTCATTCGCATTTTAGCTTCCTATAAGATTTCACATTCATCTTTCTTTCCACATTAACGTTTTAACCTGAACAATTCAAAAACTATTCCTGTCTTAAACATCGACTAAAATTCACTAAATTTTTTTCAAAATGTAATTTCATCTAAGTCATGGTTAGATGAAATTCTCATTTTTTTTAACGAATAAAAAAATTAATTGTTTTAGCAAAAAATATAATCATGCGAACTAAAAAAGAGGGAAAGTTTGACTTTCCCTCTTACATGAATCCAAGAGTAATATATATAGTTGAAAATTGCTTAGATTACGCCATGATCGAGCATTGCATTGGCAACTTTGAGGAAGCCTGCTACGTTAGCGCCTTTAACATAGTCAACATAGCCACTCTCATCCTTACCATGCTTAACACAAGCATCATGGATATCTTTCATAATTTGTTTAAGCTTTTGGTCAACCTCTTCTCTTGTCCAGCTTAATTTCATTGAATTCTGTGTCATTTCAAGACCTGAAGTGGCAACACCACCAGCATTTGAAGCTTTTCCGGGAGCATAGAGCACTTTGTTCTTCTGGAAGAGCTCAACAGCTTCAGGAGTACATGGCATGTTTGCTCCTTCTGCAATGCAAATTACACCATTGTCCACTAATTTCTTGGCATCGTTCTCGTCAAGTTCATTCTGGATAGCACAAGGCATTGCAACATCAACCTTCAGTTCCCATGGCTTTTTGCCTTCATAGAATTCAGCGCTTTCAAATTCATAAGAGAATGGTTTTACGATATCTTCGTTAGATGCTCTTAATTCGAGCATGTAATCAATTTTTTCGCCGGAAATTCCTTCAGGGTCATAGATATATCCGTCCGGTCCTGAAATAGCTACAACTTTAGCACCAAGCTCAGTAGCTTTTAAGGCAGAACCCCATGAAACATTACCAAATCCTGAGATGGAAACAGTTTTTCCTTCTAATGAGTCGCCGTTTGTTTCCAGCATTTCCTTTGCAAAATAGACATTTCCAAATCCGGTAGCTTCCGGTCGGATTAAACTTCCGCCCCAGCTTAGTCCTTTACCAGTGAATACTCCTGTGTTTTCTTTAGCAAGTTTCTTATACATTCCGTAAAGATAACCTACTTCTCTTTTACCAACACCAATATCACCTGCAGGAATATCAGTTTCAGGACCGATTAAAGCCCAGAGCTCAGTCATTAAAGATTGGCAGAATCGCATAACTTCGGAATCAGACTTTCCTTTTGGATTAAAGTCTGAACCACCTTTACCACCGCCCATAGGAAGGGTAGTAAGAGCGTTCTTGAAAATTTGTTCAAAGCCAAGGAATTTCAAAGAACTTAAGTTAACGCTTGGGTGAAATCTCATTCCACCTTTGTATGGGCCGATAGCATTGTTAAACTGCACACGATAAGCTAAGTTCACTTGAACATTGCCATTATCGTCTTCCCAGGGAACCTTAAACGTTAATATACGATCTGGTTCTACCATTCTTTCAATAATCCCGGCACTTTCAAATTGTGGGTTCTCATTGTAAATATCCTCGATAGATTCGAGTACTTCTCTTACTGCCTGAAGATACTCCACCTCACCCTGGTGTTTCTTTTCAAGTTCGTTCATTAATTTATCTACGTTCATCTCTAAAAGTTTTAATGATTGTACAAAATATGTTATTTAACACCTACTGTTAATGTAATAACAATGTAAAAATAATCCTTAAAAAATGATTTCACCAAATTTTTCACACGAATTCAAACATGATTTTCCTCATGTTTAAGTAAACATTGAATTAATTGGCTCCGTTAGGCTTAAGTATTACAGCTTTGCTTTGTTTACCATCAATTTGAATTTTCATTGGATTCTTAAACCTGATATGACGAAGATATTCGGTTTCATAGTTTCCCGCGCATTTTGAAAGATATTCCAGATCAAAGTGTCCCTCATCGATATATGGATTTATAGTAAGATAGCCCACTCTGAATGAGGTCAGGTTCTGGAAAAAATGTGTGCCCTGGCTGGGGTCTATTCGATAGTTTTCAAGTCCGGATTCAACGATTACACGTGCCTGAGATATTTGGGCCCACTTAACAGGGACCCCCAGTGAAGGATCAGCTGTACCCCAGCGACCCGGGCCAACAAGCACATAATTTCTGCCTTCTTTTCTAAACTGTTCATTCAGTTTAGAGACCTCACTTGCAATTTCATAACTCTTTAAAGAAGAAAAATTTTCGGGTTTAACGTATACAAAATCATAAATATCATCAATTCTTCCATGCCCCAGTGCAGATTCCGAGTAAATTACAGAATCATCAACTGAAATATCATCGAAATTAAAATCTTCTCGTTCTTCTTCATCTACAATCGGCCTGATTTGCAAAAAATTAAATATAATTGGTTCGTCTTTTTTTACATTAAAATCTACAGCAAACTCAATCTCAATGGGATTATTCATTTCTTTCTGACCAATATTTAACAAATCCTGCAAAATCTCATCTAAAGGAATTAATTTGTGCTTCAGAACATTTGAAAAGGTAATTATCCGCTTTCCTTCATGAAGCGTGCCTTCTCTTATGGTATGATCCTGTATGTCATAGGTAGATATGGCATGCTTCAGGGATTTATCATTCTCAGCTTTGCTGATTCTCAATTTTTTCAGGTTTACGGCATCATCAGCAGAGGGAATAAAACTTTCAGGATCCATATCAAGCGCATAGAAATATTTTTGGGTGTTTTTTAAAGCCAGATCAGTAGTTGATAATTGCAAAACCCGATTTGGATGCTTTGGAGAAAAACGAAGCGAAACTCCTCCGTCAACAATCTGTTTTCCTAATCCAAAGGCTATACTCGCAATTCCCTCATTCGACTTTTCGGGTTCTACCGGATAAAAATTAATGGAGCGGGCAATCCCTGATAATGTCGGGTAAAAAAGACTGTTATGGTGTGAACCACATACCTCCTGAAGTATAATGCCCATTTTTTCTTCGTCAATAACATTTGAAGTAGCAGCCATGTAAGCCTTACTATTTTCAAAGAAGACCGAAGCATAAACACTCTTGATTGCATCAGATAATAATTGGATCATTCGTGTATTATCATCCACCCGTGGAACCATATATGTGTTGTATATGCCTGCAAAAGGCTGATAATGAGAATCTTCTAGTTTACTGGAAGAACGTACGGCAATTGGATTTTTAATTACTGAAACAAAAGCATATAAATCCTGATAAACACGGCTTGGAAGCCTGGCATCAATAAAACTGTTTAAAATCTTTTCATCATCCACCTCTGAGAGTCCAACTTTATAGAGGTCGTTCCCCTCCATAAATTCATCAAAAATATCAGTACTGAGCACTACCGTTCTTGGAATTGTAATAACAACTCCCTTATATTTATTGAAAATATGATTTTTCTTAATGAGAGAATTTGCAAATGCCAGTCCCCTGGCTTTTCCACCTATTGAACCATCACCTATACGCGAAAATATCAAATATTCATCAAAACTGTTCTTGTCAAATTTTGCAATCACTCCCCTGCCCTTGTTCATCCGATAGCTTGAAATGGCCCGGTACACATAATTTCTAACTTCTTCTATTGAATCAAAATCTTCCAGTTTTAAATACCTGAACATTTGAGCAATAGGAAAAATAGCGCGTGCATTCAGCCACTTTGAAAGATCATTCCGACTTGCATGGTATGCCAAACTATCATCCGGAATCTCCAGAATCAGCTCCTGGAGTGTTTGCAAATCGCAAGCACGGCCTATGGGTTCCATCGTTTTCGGGTCCCGAAAAACGAATTCGCCAAAAGCAAATTGCTGAATAATATAATTCCGGAGTTCTATAGAAAGCGTTTTGGAATATTTGTGTATAAAACCCGCATTGTTCTCGTCTGCTAATTTTTTCTTTTCTTTATCCGAGGATTGTAATAAAAACGGGATAAATTCATCCTGCTCCCTAATCTTCTGACACAACTTTATTCCGGCGAATTTATCTCTTACGCCGTTTCTGTCGTAACTAATGTCAGAAATCACCCCCAGTAAATTGTGCTTATACTTTTCAAACAGCTCTACAGCTTCTTCATAAGTAGTTGCCAGCAGGATTTTTGGTCTGCCTCTCATTCTGAGCATCTTCTGGTGCTCATTCAACGCCTCTCTGACGTATTCCTTTGATTGTTTAAAGATGATTTTATAAATATTAGGCAAATAAGCAGAAATATACCGAATGGAATTCTCAACCAATAAAATTGCCTGCACACCCACAACTTCAACATCATGCTCTGCATTCATTTTATCTTCAATTAGCTTAATTATGGCCAATAAAAGATCAGCATTTCCCAACCACGAGAAAATATAATCAATTGCAGATAAATCCTCATTTTCAAGACGCAAAGATACCTCCCTGGAAAATTGAGTGAGCACAACAATAGGAATACTGGGGTGCTCATCTTTAATTTCATGCGCCAGTTCAAATGTATCATAGCCGCCCATGTTCAACATGGTAACGACCAAATCAATTTGATCGTCACGTAAAATTTCAAATGCTTCCTCCGGCGTATGTGCCATTAGAAAAATCGGAGGATATCTAAGGTTCAATGAAACATATTCATTAAATATTTGCTCATCAATCCGGCCGTCTTCTTCCAGCATGAAAGCATCATAACTACTTGCTATCAATAAAACTTTATGAATGCGCTTTTGCATCAATAAACTAAAAGAAGTATCATTAAAATCTATTTTCAGATTATCCGGGTGTTTTAAATAGAATGACATAAAAAAATACGTTAAAAATTAACAATCAAACCTACAAATTTTTATTTATTTGTTGGTATTATTCAGAATGGCTCCAATCATTTTCTTCCCATCCATAATTACCTGTAAAGGCTCCTTAAACCTGATATGCTTAAAATAAGTATATTCTTCCACTACTTCCTGCTTTTCGAGTGTATCCCAGGAAATGAATCCTTTAGTACTATGATTAGGCAAGCTTAAATAAGCCACATTCATAGAAGTCACATTATGAAAGAAATGAGAACCAAGCGAAGCATCCAGTGGAAAATTATCTAAGCCTACCTCAACAATCACCTTTGCATTAGATATTTGAGACCAAACGACAGGAACGCCAAGAAATCTATCGCGAGTTCCCCATCTTCCGGGACTAATCAGAATATATTTCTTTTCATTTTTATACATTTTCTCATTCAACATTTCAATCTCTTTGGTCATATCCATTGTCTTATTGTTATCAAATCGATCTTTATGAACGTAAATCACATCTCTTATGTTATCAATTGTTCCATTTCCCATGCTTTTATCAGAAAACAGAATGAGGTTATCTTTATCCAATTTATCTTCCTCAATATTATAATCATCTTCATGAAATACCAGTGGTTTAATCTGAAGCAAATAGAAAGAGGCCTGGTTGTTTTTATTTTTTTCCAGGTCTACTGCCCATTCGATTTCCGCTTCAGTACCCAAGGCCTCTTTGACCACATCAAGGATTTCCCTTATTGTTTTAGCCAGCGGGATGTACTCGTACTTAAGTATATTTGCAAAATTAACAACTCTTGGACCATAAGCCTCAATGCCAGGCTCAAGCTGATCATTATCGGGATTATAAACCGAAGCGCAATGCTTCAGATTCCCTTGTTTTTCTGCAACATCAATATCAAGCTTTGCTAATCCCATGTTTACTCCTTCACTTAAATCCAATTCTTTTTTATTTCGATCTACAGCATAGAATTGAACTTGTGAGCTTTTCACCAGATCCTTAGTTGAAATAATTTGTAAATCAGGATAGACCGGAGAAAACCGAAAGGCCGGCTCTCCGTCTACTACATATTGACCTAATCCAACAGCAGCCACTGCAAACCCTTCTTCGGGTTTCATGTGGGCAACCGGGTAGTAATTATGAGACTGTGCGGTTCCACTAATGTGAGGATAATAGTACTGTTCATATGGGTTCCCTGCCACTTCCTGAATAATGACAGCCATTTTTTCTTCTTCCACTTTATGGCCTACTGCTTTAAAATAATTTTTAGCTTCATTCGAATATACTGACGCAAAGACAAGTTTTATGGCATTTGTCAGCTGTTCCAGACGTACATCAGAATCTTTATGACTATTGGGCAAAATAAAGGTATCAAACACCCCGGAAAATGGCTGTGTAATAGAATCTTCAAACAAACTGGAAGAACGAACAGCTATGGGGCAGGTAATGTGCTTAATAAATTTCTTCAAGCGTTTTCCAAGCTCAAAAGAGAGCTCCGACTCTATAAACCAATGCTTTATCTTTTCGTAGTCGTTTTCGCAAATCACTTTATCCTTCAAATGATTTTTTTCCATGAAAAGGTCAAATTCATCTGTACCAATAATTGCTGTTCGTGGCGTCCGTAGATTAATAGAGGGTAACAACTCATTAAATCGAAAATTGTAAATCAATGTATTTATAAATGCAACACCTCTTCCTTTCCCTCCTAAAGACCCGCCTGACAGGCTAACAATATTATTTTCCTCCAGCACAGCATGTTCACTAAAATTGACAATTTTCCCTCTTTCTTGCTCGTTGCGATACAACTGCAATATATTGATCAGAAATTGACGCATGTGTTCAGCATCATCAAAATCACTCACTTTAAGCGGATTGATGACTTTTGCTATTTGAATTTCCCCCCGGGCCATTAACCACAAGGAAAACTGATTTTTAACTGCATGATAAACCAGTGAATCCGTGGGAACAGTCTTCAAATAGGATTCAAATTCATCCATTGATTTGGCAACAGCAATCTGTCTGCCTTTTTTATCTCTGTATACAAAATGTCCAAAACCAAGATGATAATTTATAAAACTCTTCAGGTCCTCTAAAAGCGTTTCAGAATTTTTATTTATGAAATTCGATTTTAGCTTATAAGTTTTTTCAGCATTTTCGGGATTAGAAGATTGTAATATGGAAGGTAAATTCGG
This sequence comes from uncultured Bacteroidales bacterium, assembly GCA_964345495.1. Taxonomy (GTDB): domain Bacteria; phylum Bacteroidota; class Bacteroidia; order Bacteroidales; family UBA12077; genus JAGXLC01. Next base: position 7,531 of record CAYFRV010000128.1, read on the forward strand.
AAGGTTGTTTTTTGAAAACTCAATCAACTTAAAACCTGCCTCGTCATCTTTTACACCATCTTTTGGGAAAGAAACATCCGAAATCAAAAACAACAGGTAATCTTTATATTTTTCAAACATTTTAATTGCTTCCTCATAATTGGAAGCTAAAACAATCTTTGGCCTGGTCCTGAGCTTTAATACTTTATATAGGTCGTCCGAATTAATATCCTCTATCAACCG
>CAYFRV010000129.1:0-7727 GCA_964345495.1 uncultured Bacteroidales bacterium
CTTCTTTTAAAGTAATGCTTTGGATCGCCTTTTTCGCCATAGGCTATTTCATCCCCGGTTAATCCGATGCGCACTTCCAGGCAATTGGTGCAATCTGCGGCTTGTTCGTCAGTGCAGGGTTTGTTTTCGTAAAGTCTATAATTGTCCCGGTACATTCCGGGTGTAACATTGGGCATAATCACGTTGGCACCAACCTTAATGGCTTTTTCTCTTCCGATAGGATCAATAGCCTGAAGGGCTGTAGCTGCCGCCATATTGATGTCCTTCATGATGATTCTTAAAGTTGCGATCATTTTCAATGTAAGCTGAAACCTTTCTTCTTTGTGCATTAGAAGATGCCGGTAGTCATAAAGGGGTGTATCTTCATGTTCAATATAGGGTCCCATTCCCACCATATCGATATCGAAATCCCGCATAAAAATAAGATCATCGGCAAGGTTCTCATAACTCTGAAATGGTAGGCCGATCATTACACCGGTTCCCGTCTGGTATCCAACTTTTTGCAATGTCTTAAGACTTTTTAGCCTGTTCTCATAGTTATGAATCTTATCATTCGGATGAATTTTATGGTAAAGCTCCCTGTCAGATGCTTCGATTCTTAGCAAATAGCGATCAGCTCCATTTTCATACCATTCGCGGTAAACTTCTTCCGGCTGTTCACCAAGTGAAATAGTAACACCAAGTTCACCACCTGAAAGTTCCTGAATTTTTTTCAGCAGACCGGTAATCCGTTTGGTAAATTTCGGGGAAGAAACCTCTCCAGACTGAAGCACTACGGAACCATACCTGTTTTCATAAGCAAAACGGACCGCATCGAGAATCTCATCGTCCGTAAGATTGTACCGTTCTGTATTTTGATTGGCTTTGCGGATGCCACAATAATAACAATTTTTACTACAGATATTTGAAAACTCCACTAATCCTCTGTAATAAACTTTTCGTCCGACATATTGGGCCTTAACATCGCGGCTCTTTTCGAAAAGCTTCTCTTTCTCTTCTCCTTCAGCCTGCAATAAGTATACGATATCTGATTTTGAAAAATTATCTTGTTCTAAAATGGCATCAATTTTGCTCATAGACTAATTATTATTACTGATATAACGTCAAAAAACATTATTAGTTTATTTACCTTTAACAGTTTTTGCAAAATTAACAGAATAAAGAGAAAAACACTTATTTATGCAAAGAAGTATCAGGATACCTAATAAATATCATTCTTATTATGCAGCATCAATATAAAAAGATCGTATTTATATTATTATATCCAAAAACACTTAATACTATATACTATGCTGAAGAATTACCTGTTAACAGCAATAAGGAACATTAGAAAAAATTTTACTTACGCAGTGATTAATATACTGGGGCTTGCCCTGGCACTTGCCATCTGCATCACTTCTTTTTTTAATAGCAAGTGGAACTGGGATTTCAACAAAATCCATAAGAACTACGAAGACATCTATAAAGTCAATGTCACCAAAATGCGTGAAAAAGGGGAGCAGGAATATGGAATTTGCCCAATACCGGTAGGAAATAGAATAAAACATGATATTCCGCAGATTGACAAGGTTGTAAATTACACGAGGCATTATTCATCTGTAAAACGAGGTGAAAAGGTGTTCAATCAGAGAATTGGATATACTAGCGAAAATTTTGGACAGGTATTTACGTTGGAGATGCTTCAGGGTAGTTATAATGCACTAAGAGACAAAAACAAAATCCTCATCAGCGAAACCATGGCTGAAAAGTACTTTGGGAAAAAAGAGGCTGTGGGAAAAGTACTTTCCGTATTCAATAATAAAGAACAGGAATATACATTCACCGTGGGTGGTGTGTTTAAGGAATATCCAGACAATTCAAGCTTTTATTTTGATGCCCTAACCAATTTAGAAAACAACTACAGCATGTGGAATGTCAAAAGGAACGACTGGCACGAATGGTATTACGCAACGTTCCTTTACATTAAAAACCCGGAAGAAGTGGATGACGTAAGAAAGATGCTCCAGGACTACATACCCGAGCAAAACAAAGCGCGAGAAGACTGGAAAATTAACAGTTTTCGGGTAGAACCTATGGGAACGATTCATAATACCATCCGTGACCGCTGGAGCACAACTTTCAGGTATGGATTACACCCTGCCCAGGCGGAATCTCCTCCGATTATGGCTCTATTTATTCTGCTGATAGCTTCATTCAACTTTATAAACACTTCGATTGCCTTTGCAGGAAAGCGACTTAAAGAAATCAGCATGCGCAAGGTATTTGGAGGAAGTCGAAAACAACTTATCATTCAGTTCCTGACGGAGAATTTCTTCCTGGCATTAATATCCATTATCATAGGTGTTTTTCTTTCAACTTATATAATGGATATCTATTCTAAAATGTGGGGTTACATGAATCTTAAATTAAGCTTTAGCGGAAATCCTGAATTATTATGGTTCCTTGGAGGGTTATTGGTTTTAACCACATTATTGGCAGGCGCTTATCCCGCATTTTACATTAGCTCGTTTAAACCGGTAAATATTTTCAGAAAAAAGGTTAAACTCAATGACCGAAATGCAATCTCCAAAACTTTATTATCGCTACAATTCATAATTTCAGTTGCTGCTCTGTTTTCAGGAATTTTATTTACTCAGAATGCTGAATATCAAAAGAGCTTAAACCTTGGTTACAATAAAGATAATATTTTAATTGTGGACCTCCCAAATAACAACGACTATAAGCCTGTAGAACAAATTATCCGAAGTAATCCGCAGGTCGAAAGCTATGCAGGAACCCGCTATCATATTGGGTATGGTAACTACACTGGTAAATTCAGATATAAAGAAAAAGAAAAGAATTCTGATGTTATGAATATAGGTGTCAACTATCTGCGCACCATGGGTCTGAAGTTGAAAAGAGGACGCTATTTTGAACCCGAGTTTGAAGAAGCTGATATTGCCAACAACTCAGTAATTGTAAATGAAAAATTTGTAGAAACCTTTAATTTGAAAAACCCAGTAGAAAAAATCGTTTACATGAATGACACTACGAGAATGCAAATCGTAGGAGTGGTGAATGATGTCTACCTGTATGGACCATGGTCTCCTGTTGATCCTTTGGTAATGAAGCTGGCAGAAAAAGAAAAACGCAATCGTTTTGTTATAAATATAGCGCAGGGTCACAATAAAGATGTAAACCAGGATTTAAAAGAAAAATGGCAGCAGGCGGTTCCATATTATCCTTATGATAGCACATTTCAGGAAGAATTACTATCGGAGGCAAAAAATGTCAACAAGCACATCAAAGAGATTTTCATATTTCTGGCAGTAGTGGCTTCATTGCTTTCTGCAGTCGGTTTATTTGCCCTTGTTAGTTTGCGGGTGATCAGTAAAACCAAAGAAATTGGTATCAGAAAAGTGGTTGGAGCTACTATACCAATCATAATGAAAGTCATTAGCAAACCGTATGTGCTGATCATAAGCATTTCTATTGTCCTGGGACTTGCCTTAGGTCATCTGCTTAGCGATGTCCTGATGGACAGCCTCTGGCAACACTATGTAGATCCAAACCCCATAAGCTATCTATTACCTTTCCTATTGATTCTAATAGTCGCAGGGGTAACTGTAAGCGGAAAAATTTACCGTGCAGCTTCGCAAAACCCGGCGAGATCATTAAAAGATGAATAATAGATTACATTTAAGCAATTTTGCGCTATTCACGAAAGAACAAAATTGCTTAAATCAAATTTTTCTTTTAGGAGCTATCTATCTTCATTTAGAATAAGCACAATTTAATTGCTATTCCGGGGAGTAAAAATATTAAAATGAAATGCCAGGTTAAATGAAATGGCTTTCATTTGTATATCTATTTGTTTCCAGTTTGGATAATAGTCGCCCGTCTCCTGATCAAAAACAAATTCAACAATATCAATATTTTGCATTTGTTGAAAATTATACCCTAAACTTGTATTGATACACCATCTTTTTGTGAGAAAAAACTTATAACCAACTCCTGCATTCAGAAATAGACCAGGCGTGAATGTTTCATTTGCATTCAATGCTTTTCCCACATCAGCAAATCCGTAAACCGTGTTACGTTGATCTTTTAAATACCCCCGACATTCAATAAACAAAGGCATAGTATTGTGGTCCGGTTCATGATACCCATCTAAACCAATTCCAATTCCTAAAGATAAATGTGGATTGAAAAAATAACCAAAAATACTACGCAAACGGTACGTTTGTGCATCATTGGCAATAGAATAACCATCATAATCAATATTGCCTAATCCCGGTAAATAACCAATTTCTGTAATATTAAATACTCCCTGATTCTTTTTGATTGATTGTTTCTCCTGTCCCTGAACGGAGAAGCTAAATACATATAAAAAAAGTGCTAAAAAAACATGTTTCATAATCGTAATAAAAATTAAAATTTAAAGCTTAATTAAACAGCCAATTGTCCTGACCGAAAAACCAGGTTTGTCTGGCGTATACCAAGATATCTAAAAAAATCATAAAAACTGCGGAAGCCAATAAAACAAAAAGACTTCCGCAGAAACAAAAAAAGCAACAAACTAAATCTAGACACGTAATATATTGTTTTCCTGTGCAAAAAAGCGAACTGAAAAGAAAACACCTGCCAGTGCAATGACTATTAAAGAACCATAGACCATGGTTAGTAATCCATAATCAATCGTTCCCGCAATGATTTCTTTAGTGGCCAAAGCAATATTTACAATAGGAATGGCTGCTGTCTTTATAGAAAGTTCAACCCCCGGCAGCATTCCAACAATGGCAGGAACAATAACAAGTATATTGATCGGTGTGATTATGGACTGAGCCTCTTTGAAAGACTTTGCATAGATCGAAATAGGGATCAAAATCCCGGCGAAGAATATCGTCAGGGGAATAAGCATTGTTAACAAGAGTACGATAAACTCAACCTGTAAAATATCACCAGTCACCTCTATAATCTCACTTGGAAGAGCATCTGCAAAATTCAACCCAACAAACAATCCTACAATGGCCAGTAAGGCAGAAAAAATACCCGTAGCTACAACTACGACCATCTTTCCTGTAAGAATTTGTATCCGCTTAACCGGACTTGTCAGAATCGTTTCTATGGTGCTCCGCTCTTTTTCTCCGGTGAACAGATCAATAGCCGGGTACATTGCACCCATAAAGCAAAACAGAATAAATACGTAAGGGATAAGTCCCCCGGCATACTTGCCGATTTTCTCCTGTGTTGTAGCTACATCACGGTGTGCAAGTTCTACAGGATTAATAACCCTGGCATCCACATTAATCTCTTCCAGGCGCTGATCTATCAGTTTTTCCTTAAAAGTTTCAAAAACTTTGACAATACGGTCTCTAACACCTTCTTCCGTTGATTCATAGAAGAATTCCACCGTACCTGTTTTCATGTTATCAACTTGAGCAAAAAAATCTTCAGAGAAATCTATAACTGCATCCAGGCTATCCTGTTTAATCAGAGTTGTCTTGCCTTCAATTGATTTTAACGGAACTAATTTTACATTTTCCTGTTCTGTAAGGTAATTTAAAAAACTATTTTCTTGTTGTTCCGTAAGATGTCCAATATTCAGCTGGCGTTGCTGAGCTTTTTCCATTGAACTTTGCTGAATACTACTTACAAAACTGAAGATAACCGGGAATAACAGTAAAGGAACTACGATCATCACCAATAATGTCCGTTTATCTCTCAGTGTATCAATAAATTCTTTGCGAGCTATATTGAATATCGTTTTCATTGTTGATTAATTTTGATGTTCATTAATGATTCGGATAAATTCTTTTGTAAGGCTGTCGGATTGCATCTGTGATCTAAACTGATCCATAGTATCGTTATAAAGAATGTTGCCGTCATGGATGATTGCCAGATCATCACATAGCAAATCAACTTCACTCATAATATGAGAAGAAAAAATCACCGTTTTATTCTGCTCTTTGCACTGCCATATCAAATCAATAATGCTTTCGGCTGTAATGACATCCAAACCCGAAGTGGGCTCATCAAAGATTACAATTTCAGGATCGTGAATCATAGTTCTTGCGATGGAAACTTTCTGTTTCATACCACTGGAAAGTTCTCCAATGCGTTTCCCTGAAAACTTATGAATTCCAAGTGTGTGGAACAGTTCGTTTTGACGGTTCTTCAACGTTTCCCTGTCCATGTCATTCAACTTTCCAAAATAAGTGACTACCTCCTCCGGAGTCAGACGGTCGTACAATCCGGTACTTCCCGTCAAAAAACCAATTTTTCCACGGACTTTCTGACCTTCCTTTTGAGTGTCCAGCCCGGCAACCTGAATTGAACCATTCGTTGGTTGTAGTAATGTCGAAATAAGCCTGAGGGCTGTCGTTTTCCCTGCTCCGTTTGGTCCCAGTAAAGAAAAAATCCGGCCGGGTTCACACTTAAGATTAACGTCATTTACAGCAGTTATCCAGTCACCGGATAAATGCATCTTTTTCTTTTGCTGTTTTGACAGTTTAAATTTTTTTGTGAGATTATTTGTTTGTATCATGATAATTAGATTTTTCGATATTATTTTCATCAATTTCAGCTAAACACTTTTTCAAAGAGTCTAAATGTGAACCGTATAATTTTTTTATATAAATCTTCATCAATGGCCTGACTATCAGAAACAAAAAAACAATTCCAAATATAATTCCGCCCCCCATTTCTATGATAACTGATCTGGAATCCGCAGGCAATTCAGCAGATAATCCAAAAATAAGCCCCAGAAAATAAGCAATATAAATAAACTTGTAATAATCTCTGATATATATTTCCAGCCTTATTATCTGCTTGTTCAGTTTATATGCGAGTTGCAATCCGGTATCTTCATACTGGTAGATTTTCATGTAGGAACTATACATGTAAATTAAAAAAGCTATAAGAAATACGCTGATAAGAGCTGAGAATATGAAATCAAAAGGTTGAGCCATAAAGTCACTTCTTAAAATAAAATATATTATGACAGGCAAAATGAAAATATTTATACCTGCTTCAATAAAAAAGTTCCTGCGCAGTAACCTTAGTGACTTCTGGCTTCTTTTCACCAGTATTTTTTCAAGCTCTTCTTGTCCTTTATGCCCGTAATCATGAAATTTTGAGGCATATTTATTCCAAGAACCTTTCAACTTTTCAATATCCATCTTCTACCTTTTTATAAAGTTCTTTTAATTTTTTCTTAATCCGGTTAATCTTCACTCCGACATTATTTCTGGTCATTCCCATAATATCAGCAATATCATCATAGTTTTTCTCCTCCATATACAACATGATAATTGCTTTTTCAATATCCGATAATTGATTAATGGCCTGATACAATACGCTTATTTCTTCTGAGTAGTCCTTTTTATCATTCTCGATGATCTCATCTGTAATGCTTGTATCCGTTCTATTGTGATGTATCTTGTTCGAAGCTTTTTTCAATCCACTTAGAACAGTATTGAGGGCGACTTTATATATCCATGTACTGATTTTTGATCTGCCTTCAAAAGAGGGGTAAGCTTTCCAAAGACTCAGGAGTATTTCCTGAAAAGCATCCTCCTGGTCTTCCGGCTTTCTATAATAGATGGCAGCAACTTTTCTTATCAGATGCTGATGTTTGGAAATCAATCCTAAAAATTCCTGTCTTTTTCTGTTCACCTCCAAAGCAAGTTTTTTTAATTGGTAGTAAAAGAAGCTGAATTATTACAGAAAGGTACTAATTTTTTAAC
>CAYFRV010000130.1:0-7718 GCA_964345495.1 uncultured Bacteroidales bacterium
TTTAAAGGAAAATACCCTCTCCCACTCCAATGGGAAGCTCCAGGTAAAACCAGGCAAATAATAATAAAACCCACATAACGAATAAAATTAGTGCATAAGGGAGCAGTAATGAAATAACAGTTCCTATCCCCATATTTTTGTTATATTTATGGATCCACCCAAGTAATAATGGAAAGTATGGATATATCGGAGAAATACAGTTTGTAATTGAATCGCCTACCCTATACATCAATTGAACAAACGCCGGGTTGTAATCAATCTGGGCAAGCATAGGAATAAATATTGGAGCAAAAATTGCCCATTTTGCTGACCCACTTCCCATAAATATATTTATTCCGGCCACAATCATCATAAACAATGTAAACATGAATGGCCCTGTCAAACCTGAAGTCTTTAAAAATTCAGCTCCGGAAATCGCAAGAATAGAATCAAGTTGTGACCAATTAAAAAGATTAATGAACTGTGCCACCACGAGCATTAAAACAATATACCCGGACATTTCTTTCATTCCATGCTCCATAAATTTGAGCACATCATTTGATTTTTTCACCGTGCCAGTGGCTTTACCGAAAAAATAACCGGGAATTGCAAAAAAGAAGAATAAAATAGGAATAAGGCCTTTCAAAAAGGGAGATGGCACTAAGCCTCCGGTTTCCGGATCACGTAGTGGTGCACCGGAAGGAATGACTAACAAACCAATAATTATGATATAAATGGATAAAGCAATCCCTGCATGGTGAAGCCCTTTTCTTTCTTCTTCAGTTGAAACATTTTCATTTGTAGGCACTGCTGAATAATCACAGGATAATTTATTGCATTTGGGAATGGTAAACTTTGAAACGATAAATGCGCCGGCGGCACCTAATAAAACTGTTGAAGCAATCATGAAATACCAGTTCGCTGTTGCACTAACTTCAGCAACACCTGTCATGCGTTCTGTTATTGATGAGCTAATCCCGGCCAACAGAACATCAGTACCAGCAATGAAAAAGTTTGCTGTAAAACCTGCGGTTGCTCCCGCATATCCTGCAATTAAACCAGCTATCGGATTAAGGCGCATTTGGGAAAATATAAGTGCCGCAATAGGAGGAACAATGACCACCCCTGCATCAGAACCAATATTTCCGCACGCTCCGATTATAAATATAACCGGTAAAACAATTTTATTGGGTACTGCAAAAACAACTTTCCGCATAGCTGCAGCTAACAAGCCGCTCTGTTCTGCAACGGATACACCCATTATCATAACCAATACAAGACCAAAAGGAGCGAAATGAGCAAAGTTGGTCACCATTTCCTGAACAAACCGCCTTAAGCCTTCACCGGAAAGCAAATTTTGAGCTTCTACTACTTCACCGGTTGAGGGGTCCGTAGCACTAACTCCTAAAAATGAAGTGATACCACTTAATACTACAATAAATATACATATCCACACAAATATCCAAAATGGATGTGGAAGCTTATTTCCTAATTTCTCAATCCATTTTATCACTCCTGAAGAACCGGTTTCTTCATAAGAGGTATTTGCACTGTTTGAAGTTTCTTTGTTCTTTCCACTTTTATCTTCCATAACTTATCATTATTGGTTCATTTAAAAATTTTAGAACTAACTTATTATGGTATCTTTTAAACATGGCAGCCAAAAGTAATAAATCTTTTCAAAAAACTCTAAAATTTATCCACACTACTTTATAATAAAAATCAGAATTTTAATAAACATTTCAGCTCTATTAACTTCCTTTATAGTTCTTTAACATTTGAGTTGTAATAAATTTCTTTTACAAGCGTCTAATACATGAAAAGGTTAAAGGTTAGTTTTTCATAGGAAAAAAGGGGTGCAATCGCACTCCTTTTTTTTGAATATCGTGTGTTAAATATTCTACTGTGGTAAAGCTAAGAGTTAAATAGTTCACAAAAAAAATTGAGTTATATTTGTTGCAAAATAGCACTATGCGATTCATAACCATCATTTTTATTGCAACAATTGGCTTTTCTGTGTTCTCGTGCAACAACAAGTCAACCGATAATGACAACAGAACTGTTTTCCGTTACAATGAGTCTAAAGGCATTGCTTCACTAGACCCGGCTTATGCAAAAAGCCAGACACTGATATGGCCGGTGCATCAATTATTTAACGGACTCGTTCAGATGGATGATTCCCTGAACATCAAACCCTCCATTGCTAAAGACTGGAAGATAAGCCAAAACGGGAAAGTTTATACTTTTCACCTTCGCGACGATGTATATTTTCATGATCATCCGGAGTTTCCCAAAGGTGAAGGGAGAAAAGTAAAAGCACAGGACTTTGTCTACAGCATCAAACGCATTTACGATCCGAAAACGGCCTCTCCTGGCGCATGGATTTTCAATGCTCTGGATAAATCCCAAAGCCCTGTGGCTATAGATGATACAACTCTAAAATTTATTCTAAAAAAACCTTTTCCGGGATTTTTGGGGCTGTTATCCATGAAATATTGCTCTGTTGTTCCGAAAGAGATTGTCGAACATTATGGGAATGATTTTGGAAGCCACCCCATTGGCACTGGACCTTTTAAGTTTAAAAGATGGAAGCGCGGAGAAAAACTTGTTTTCAGAAAAAATAAAAACTACTTTGAAAAAGATTCCACCGGAAATAGTCTCCCCTATTTAGATGCAGTTGCAATTTCATTCATAAGTGATAAACAATCAGAGTTTCTTGAATTCATTAAAGGCGAAATCGACTTTCTTTCAGGATTAAGCCCTGCTAATAAAGATGAACTAATCACCCGATCGGGAAAATTGAATCCAAAATACGAAGACAGAATACGGATGATTACTCAACCCTATTTGAACACGGAGTATTTGGGATTTCTAACTGATACAACCTTCGAAAAAGTGAAAAATAGTCCGGTTTCTGACCGGCTTATCAGAAAAGCAATCAATTATGGTTTTGACAGAAAAAAAATGATGAAATACTTAAGGAATAATATTGGCACTCCTGCAAACCAGGGTTTTATTCCAAAAGGACTTCCTGCGTTTAATCCTGATAAGGTAAATGGATACACTTACCAACCGGATAAAGCACGCGATTTATTAAAGGAAGCCGGTTATCCCGGAGGAGAAGGCTTACCGGAGATTAAACTCACCACTACAGACGATTACAAAGATATTTGCGAATTTATCCAACATCAACTTGGAGAAATCGGTATTGATATCTCTATTGAGGTTAGTACTGGCGCAACTTTTCGCGACATGGTGGCCAATTCAAAGCTTCTTTTTTTCAGAGGCTCATGGATTGCAGATTATCCCGATGCGGAAAATTATCTGGCGTTATTTTACAGTAAGAACTTTAGCCCGGGAGGACCAAATTATACCCACTTCAAAGATAAGGAATATGACAGCCTCTATGAAAAAGCATTGAATACAGTTGAAGATAAAAAACGAAGAAATTTATACCAGGAAATGGATCAGAAAATTATCAATGAGGCTCCCATTGTACCTTTATATTACGATCAGGTAGTACGATTCACGCACAAAAACGTACGAAATCTCAATAGCAATCCGATGAATTTACTAACTTTAAAATACGTAAAAAAAATCAATCCATGATTCTAATTGTCGACAGCGGCTCATATAAGACAGACTGGGTTCTTTTATCCTCTTCTGACAAAATTCAATTTCAGACGATTGGTCTTCATCCCTATTTTATAGATTCAAAGGATGTTCATAACAAATTATCGCAGATTGGTCACATAAAAAAATTTAAAAATTATGTCGAAAATGTCTTTTTCTATGGAGCAGGATGCAATTCAGAAGAAAATAAAAACATCATATATCAAATTTTGAAAGAAATCTTCAGAGAAGCAAAAATTCATGTTGATTCAGACTTGTTAGGAGCTGCAAAAGCCTTATTTAATAAACAAAGCGGCATCGCATGTATTTTGGGTACAGGGTCAAATTGTTGTTTTTACGATGGGGAAAATATCACCCGTAAGACACCTTCCCTTGGATACATTTTGGGTGATGAAGGAAGTGGTGCATACATGGGAAAACTTCTTCTGAAAAAATACCTCTACAACCAATTACCTGATAATTTGAATAATCAGTTAAGAGAAAATTACCAACTTACCCGGGAAAAAATCTTACAAGCTGTTTACAATGATCCATTACCTAATAAATATATTGCCCAATTTTCCAGGTTTATCAGTGATTACAAAAATGAAAAGTCAATGAGCGATATTATTTATTATTCAATTGAAGAGTTCTTTATCAACCATATCCTGAAACTTTCTGAAAACAAACAAAATAAAGTCCGATTCACCGGTTCGGTTGCATGGTTTTTTAAAGATTTTATATTCTCCATGGCTGAAAGATACAGCCTTTCAATAGATCATATAACACAAGCCCCTATAGAAGGACTTATAAATTTTCATACAAAAGGAGACTTATAAAACATGCTAATTAAGTGTGTTCAACGCTTTATTCAAACAATTGCTTCATCATAAATGTTTCATGTATAAAATTTGTATAATAATAAATCTGATAATGAAGATCAATGGAAAAATAAAAGCCTAAATAAACTTTATCTTAAGGAAATTCAACTCAAAATTCATATATTTACATGAGTATAAACATCTAATAAATTATGTGGACAAGCGTTATAATCGATGATGAAAAAAAGTCGCGTGAAACCCTGAATAAAATAATTGAACGTTACTTCAGAGATCAGATTAGCGTGGTATATATGGCATCATCTGTTAAAGAAGGTGTTTTTGCTATTAACAAATACGATCCCAAACTTGTTTTTTTAGATATTGAAATGCCCGAAGAAGATGGCTTCAAACTGTTTGATTATTTTGACTATTACAACTTTGAAGTAATTTTTACTACCGCTTATAAACAATATGCAATCGATGCAATAAAGTGCTCAGCACTGGATTATCTGTTAAAACCAATAAACTACATTGATCTTAAAGAGGTATTAAAAAGACTGGATGATCAACAAAAAAAACTTACCCCCCAAACTCAAATAGAAACTTTTCTCTCGAATATGAACAGTGATTCCAGTGAATTTAACAAAATTGCGCTTCCAACGCTTGAGGGTTTTGAACTGGAGAAAATGAATAACATAATTTATTGTCAGGCTGAAGAAAATTATACAAAAATTCATACAAACCGTAATGAAACAATTCTGGTAGCCAAAACCCTGAAAAGCATTGAAGAACTCCTTCCTGATACAATGTTCTTCAGAATACATAAATCTTACCTGGTTAACCTGAATTATATCAAATCTTACAGCAAAACCCATGGCTACAAAATTAAACTTGAAAATGGAATTAGACTTGATGTAGCTACCCGAAGAAATGAAGAATTCATTAAAGCCCTCACAAAAAAAGCATCAAAAGAGTCAAAAGAATAATCTCAGAAAAATAATCTACCCTACATTTTCTCCTGATATTCAACTTTAAATTTCAGAACAGACACCACAAATATCCTGTAAAACCTAAAAAGTGTTCAAAAAAAAGAACACAGTTTTAAACAGGTTAAAATGTTGCAAAAATATTTTCTAAGTTTTCAACATGTTTTCAACAATTTGTTAACTGCTATAGAGAATTGAGAATGAATAGATTTTTGGGTTGAATACATGATTTTTATCACTAATAAACCCAACAAAAATCATTTACTGGTTTGCGTCATCAAAATGTGTTCTCTAAATTGCACCAAAATTTTAAGAAAATCGATTTTCTTAAAGTATTGTTAACCTAAACCATTTAAATTATGAGAACTAAAACTTTTACTTTTTTAATGGCGTTTTTAATTTCCGCAACAACTCTTTTATCCCAAGAAAGAGAAGTGAATAAAAACGGAAATTACAAAGGCGTCATTCGAATTAAAATCGAAAACAGTCTGGTAAAACAATTTGATGAGTTACACAAACAGAAAACTCACACAACTAACAAACTTACGCAATCCAAGGAAGGATATGTAAAAACCAGTGTACAGCCATTAGATGCAAAAAATGCGGAATTCAATGCAAATAAATACAAAAGGGTATTCCGTGAAGCCGGTAAATTTGAAAAAAGACACCGTGCTTTTGGATTGCACAAATGGTATGAAATTACCTTTGATTCTAAAGCTGAAGTAAAGAAGCTTGTCAAAGAATATGACAAAATCAAAGAAGTTGAAATAGCTGAAGCTAAACCGGAAATGCAGCTATTTGATAAAGACCCGCACAAGAAAACTTCAAAATCAACAAAATCATTAACCGGAGGAGCTAATGATCCACGCTACGATGAACAGTGGCATTACCACAATACTGGCCAAACAGGCGGCACAGAAGATGCCGACATTGATTTGCCGGAAGCATGGGAAGTAGAAACCGGCAACTCTGAAGTAATCGTTGCTATTGAAGACCAGGGAGTAGACGTTGACCACGAAGACCTCAAAGGTAACATGTGGACAAATCCGGATGAAGTAAAAAATGGTGAAGACTCTGACAACAACGGCTATGTAGATGACGTACACGGATACAATTTTGCCGACGACCAGGGTACCATTTCAGCCGGAGACCATGGCTCACACACCGGCGGCACTGTTGCTGCAGAAACCAACAACGGAACAGGCGTTGCAGGTGTTGCAGGTGGAACAGGCAATGACGACGGCGTACGACTGATGTCTGTACAGGTATTTGGTAGCTCTACAGGTGGATTTGAAGAGGCATTTACCTATTCCGCTGACATGGGTGCACACATATCCCAGAATAGCTGGGGTGGCGGTGGTGAAAGCCAGGCCATCAACGATGCTATCGATTATTTTATTGCTAACGGTGGAAGTACAGACAGCCCTATGGACGGCGGTGTTGTAGTATTTGCCGCAGGTAACGATGACACGAATAGCGGATCAGGAACATGGCCCGCACAGTATGAAAGTGCAATTGCTGTAGCCGCTACAAATCATAACGACGTAAGATCATATTACTCAAATTATGGTAGTTGGGTAGATATTTCTGCTCCTGGTGGAGAAACGAACTCTGCCACAGAAGAAGGCGTTCTCAGTGCTAACAATGGCGGATATCAATTTATGCAGGGAACATCAATGGCTTGTCCACACGTTTCAGGTGTTGCCGCTTTAATTGTATCTAAGTTTGCAGGAGACATTACTCCTTCCGAAGTACGTTCAAAACTGATTAACAATACCGATCCTATTGATGATCTGAACCCGGATTACGAAGGACAATTAGGTAGTGGCCGCTTAAATGCTTATGCTGCCTTAACCGGGGAATCAGATCAGCCGGATGCTACTTTCTGTACATCAAAAGGAAATGATGCTTCATACGAATGGATTTCAGAAGTTACAGTTGGTAGCTTTACTAATAGTTCTGACGGTGCTGGTTACACAGACTTTACAAACAAAACCGTAGAATTAACCGCAGGACAATCTTATGACATTACCTTAACTCCAGGATTTTCCGATTCTTCTTATGACGAGTACTGGAAAATCTGGATTGATTATAACAATGATACTACATTCTCAAGTGATGAGCTTGTTTATGACGCTGGTTCACTTTCAAGCAGTGCTGTAAGTGGTACAATTGATGTTCCATCTGATGTTTCAGGTGTTAAGCGAATGAGAGTCTCCATGAAATACAACGGAGAACAGACAGCTTGTGAAACATTCGATTACGGTGAAGTTGAAGATTACAATGTAAATATTACTTCAGGAAGTGAAGACACAGAAGC